>JAKONH010000247.1 GCA_022702045.1 Spirosomataceae bacterium | reverse complement strand
TGGGATTCAGCGCCGACGAGCTGCCACCCCAAAAAGCGGATTCGACACTAGTGCAGAATTTCGTCAATCTGGGCCTGCGGCACCCCGGCGGGTATGTTTTTCGGCACGACGACGGCCGTAATTTCCTGCGCATCAGTCGCCCCGCTACCATCACGGTACTAACGCGTAATGCCCGGCGGGAACCCACCTATATTCGGGTACGCTATGGTCGCGGGCAGTTTCTGATCCATAACCTCCCATTAGCGTTTACGAATTACTATGTGCTAGCTCCCAAGTCGTCAGACTATGCGTTCAAGGCCTTATCGTACTTACCAGCTGCGCCGACGTATTGGGACGAGTACCAGAAACAGGGCCGCTTTGGCAAGGAACAGCAGTCTATTTTCCGGTATATCTGGTCGCAGCCCGCGCTGAACTGGGCTTATTACATCGTCGTTACTGGGCTGCTACTCTACGTATTGTTTGCCGGTAAACGCACGCAACGCATAATTCCTGTGGTTGAACCGCTCCGTAACACATCGCTCGAGTTTATCGAAACGATCGGACAGCTTTACTTTCAGCAGGGTGACCATGATAACCTGGCCCGGCAGCGGGTGCAGTATTTTCTGGCCGATCTGCGCGACCGATACGGACTCAACACCTCGTCGCTTGACCGGGACTTTACCGATCGGCTAAGTCACAAAAGTGGTCTACCTACCGACGAAGCGGCTGACCTCACACGCCTGCTGCGCGACGCCCAACGCAGTATTTCGCTCTCTGAATTTGACCTGCTCCGCCTGAATCGGGCTATGGAGCAGTTTTACGCATCTATTTAATCCAGTCCTGATGGAATCTTTCGAGTCCCGCACTGACCTCACCCTTATTCATACGGCCATCGAGTCGATTCGTACCGAGATTGGTCGCGTCATCGTCGGTCAGCAACCTACCATTGATCTCCTGCTGACAGCCCTACTTGCCGATGGCCATGTACTGATCGAAGGGGTACCGGGAGTGGCGAAAACGTTGATGGCCAAGTTACTGGCAAAAACCCTGTCGGTGCAGTTTAGCCGTATTCAGTTTACGCCCGATCTGATGCCCGCCGATGTACTGGGCACAAACATATTCGTCCCCAAGACTGGTGATTTCTCCTTTCGACAAGGGCCTATCTTCGCGAATCTGGTTCTGATCGACGAAATCAACCGCGCCCCCGCCAAAACACAGGCCGCTCTGTTTGAGGTGATGGAAGAGCGGCAAATCACCAGCGACGGTACGACGTATAAACTTGACGAGCCGTTTATGGTGCTTGCCACACAGAATCCGATTGAGCAGGAAGGCACCTACCGACTACCGGAAGCCCAGCTCGATCGCTTCCTCTTTAAAATCGTTGTTGGCTATCCCGAAGCGGCCGACGAAGTGGCTATCCTACAGGGTCATCATCAGCGCCGAAACTTGGCCGACGCGCTTGACGCCATACAGGCTGTCCTGACTGCGGAACAACTCGCGACGTTACGGGCACAAGTACATCAGGTGCATGTGGAAGAAAATCTGTTCGGCTACATGGCAGGCATCGTACAGGCTACGCGCAACAGCAAGGCATTGTATCTGGGTGCGTCTCCGCGCGCATCGGTCGCTTTGCTCAACAGCGCCAAAGCCCTGGCAACCATTCGCGGCCGCGACTTCATTACGCCCGAAGACGTTCAAGAACTGACGGTACCGGTACTTCGCCATCGGGTTCTGCTTACACCCGAACGGGAGATGGAAGGCAGCACCGCCGATGATGTGATTACGCAACTGGTTCAAAAAATCGAGGTGCCCCGATGATTCGTCCGCTGTTTGTTGCCTTACGGTTGTGGTTTCTGCTGATTGCCTTCGTCATGGTATTCGTCGTGGCCTGGGTGTTTCCGCTGCTACTACCGCTGGTGCAGATCACGTTTGGTGTGTTTTTGCTGCTCGTCGGTATTGATGGCTGGCTATTGTTTCGCCCTACACCGGGTAAGCAAACTGCCTTTTTCGCCCGACGCGACGTACCCGACCGGCTTAGTAACGGCGACGATAACCCACTGACGATCTATCTGGAAAACCGTTACCCGTTCCGCACGGATGTAGAGGTGATCGACGAAATTCCCTTTCAGTTTCAGCGACGCGACGTGCTCTTCCGCGATCGGTTAAGCCCACATGAAATCAAAACGATTCGATATGAATTACGGCCGACACGCCGGGGCGAGTACAGTTTTGGTGCTGTCAATGTGTTTGTGATGACACCGTTAGGGCTTCTTAAGCGTCGGCATCAGTTTGAAGCGGGTAAGCTGGTAGCTGTTTATCCGTCGTTTCTACAGATGCGCCAGTACGAACTACTGGCAGCGACCAACCGACTGAGTGAAGCAGGTATTAAGCGCATTCGGCGAGTGGGGCACAGCATGGAGTTTGAGCAACTTCGCCCCTACGCGACTGGCGACGACGTTCGCACTATCAACTGGCGAGCTACGGCCCGACGCACCAACGAACAAGGGACGGCACTTGTCGTTAATGCCTTTCAGGACGAACGGTCGCAGCCAGTCTATTGCCTGATCGACAAGGGTCGCCCCATGCAATCGTCGTTCGACGGGCTTACCCTGCTCGATTATGCTATCAACGCCAGTCTGGTACTGAGTAACGTAGCGCTGTACAAGCAGGATCGCGCCGGGGTACTGACCTTTTCTAATCAGATCGGTCAGTTTATGCCCGCCGACCGGCGATCGGGTCAGCTCGGCCGTATTCTCGATGTGTTATACCGCCAGAAAACCCGCTTTCAGGAATCGGATTATGAAACACTGTACGCCAGTATAAAGACGCATATACGGCAGCGAAGCTTATTGCTGCTGTTCACCAATTTCGAAACGGTCAACGGGTTAAGGCGACAGCTCCCCTATCTGCGTCGACTGGCGAAAGATCATTTGCTGCTAGTCATTTTCTTCGAGAACACCGCCCTGCAGGCGCTGATCGACCAACCCGCGCACGATACCGAACAGGTCTATCAGAAAACCATTGCGGAGAAATTTGCTTTTGAGAAGAAACAGATTGTCCGCGAATTGCAGCAATACGGTATTCAGACGATTCTGACGGCCCCACAAAACCTGACGGCCAACACAATCAATCGGTATCTCGAACTGAAAGCGCGCGGGGCTATCTGAAATAGTTGTTGTCAACGATCGTCCGTCAATTAGTCATTCTATATGCCCCACCTTATTCCGGTTACACCCACCCACTATTTGCAGATCGAACAGATCGCACAACAAACCTGGCCGACAACGTTTGGCAACATCCTGTCATCGGACCAGATTGCCTACATGTTGAACTGGATGTATAGTCCCGACGCACTGACTGAGCAGATAGAGCAGCAAGGGCATGTATTTTTATTAGCGCAAAGTGACGCTGGGGAACCCCTAGGGTACGTTTCATATGAACTGAACGTCAACGATAAGCCCGTCACCAAGATTCATAAGATCTACCTGCTGCCCGCTTCACAAGGACAGGGTATTGGTCGGATGATGATTGATTACGTGGCGAAGCAGGCGGACAAAGTGGAGAACATTGCCCTGCAGCTAAACGTCAACCGCCAGAATAAAGCGGTGTCTTTTTACGAAAAAATGGGTTTCGAAGTCGTCGGCGAAGAAGATATCGACATTGGTAACGGCTTCCTCATGGAAGATTACATCATGATGAAGCGGCTTTAGATCGTATAAGATGTGAGAAGAAAGAGGAAAGAATAAAGACATCCGCCCCCGCAGAAACAAAAGGAGAATTGATTTTTGGAAGAAAGACGTGGCCAAAACCTGTCTTTCCTCCAAAAATCAATTCTCACCCAGCGCAGGCTTCACCGAATCGTAATTGTCTTTGAGTCGGCCCATTTCCCTGGCCAGAAACGTCTGTAGCTGTTTGTTGAACGACTCTTTCTCATCATCTGGCAGACTTTGATACAGGTCTTTCAACTCCTGGTTGATAGCCGCTCGTTCAGCATCAGTTGCCGCGTTGATCGAGCGAACGTGGTATCGTTTAAAATCGTAGGTCATACGTTGAAAATAAAAGAACGCCGGCTACCTGTTTCAATTGGCAGCCGGCGTTTTGATTAATTCGGTTTACTGAGCCAGATCGCGCAGTTCCTGCAAACGGGCTTTCTCCACCCGGCCCGACACTACAATACTGACTTCATATAACAGCGCCAATGGTAACGCTACCAGAATCTGACTGTATAAGTCGGGTGACGGTGTAATTACACCCGCTACGATCAGGATGACAATCCAGGCATGTTTGCGGTATTCCCGCATAAACTTCGGTGTTACAATACCCACTTTCGACAACACGAACGCGATGATCGGCATCTGAAAAATTAGCGCACAACCCAGCGACAGCGTCACAATCGTGGAGATATACGAGGTGATGTCGATGTTGTTCTGAATCTGAGCCGATAGCCGGTAGTTGACCAGGAAATTGACAGCCAATGGTGTCACAATGAAATAACCGAACAACAAACCAAGGGCAAATAGAATCGATACGTAAAAAACGCCCCCACGAGCCGCCCGCTTCTCCGACTGCCGCAATCCCGGCTTGATAAATCGCCATACTTCCCAAAATGCGTAGGGAAAAGCGAAGCACAAACCAATAAAGAACGACGACGTCATCGACATCGTAAACTGGTCAGCGAAGCCAAGCGCCTGCAATTTGAAATCCAGTTCCTTTACACACAGATCGTTGTATCCCGTGTAAGCGGCTAGCTTACACATTTGCTGATACGTCCAGAAGCTGGTCTTTGACGGACCAAGCAGCACATTATCAAAAATCTCTTCAATGAAGATAAAGGCGATAATCGTGAATACCAGAATGGCTCCGGCCGCCCGGATGATGTGCCAGCGAAGCTCTTCCAGATGGTCAAGGAATGTCATTTCCTTGCCTTCTGAATCAATCTCTGGATCGGTTAATTGATCAAGTGGCATCGATTTGAGGAATGAGTGAATGATTGATTGATCGAATGATTAACTTTTAGTGAGCAGTGTATTGGTTGCGTCAGCTAACTCAATCGATCGATCACTCACGATTAACTTTTAAAGAGTGGAAATGCTTTCATCCACTCGTTGATTTCTTCTTTAACGGTGGACAGCGTGGCCGCATCGTCGTGATTCATAAGCACACGGTCGATATATACGACAATTTGCTCCATGTCCGATTCGTTCAGTCCACGCGTTGTCATAGCCGCTGTACCAACCCGCATCCCCGACGTAACCATCGGCGACTTATCGTCAAACGGCACCATGTTTTTATTGATGGTGATGTCTGCCTTGATAAGCGTGTTTTCAGCTAGTTTACCCGTCAGTCCTTTCGAACGCAGGTCGATTAGCATCAAGTGGTTATCGGTTCCACCCGAAATGATTTGATAACCTCGGCTTAGGAAGGCATTTGCCATTGCCTGCGCATTGGCTTGCACCCGAACAGCATAGTCGCGAAAATCGTCGCTCAGCGCTTCACCAAAGGCAACCGCTTTTGCCGCGATGATGTGCTCCAGCGGACCACCCTGCGTGCCGGGGAATACCCCCGAATCAAGCAGCGACGACATCAGGCGAGTTTCACCCTTCGGCGTTTTGATACCAAATGGGTTTTCGAAATCCTGACGCATCATGATCATACCACCCCGTGTACCACGCAGCGTTTTGTGCGTTGTCGTCGTCACGATGTGTGCATGCGCCAGTGGATCGTTCAGCAGCCCTTTGGCGATCAGGCCAGCCGGGTGCGACACGTCAGCCAGCAGGATAGCGCCAACCTCATCGGCGATAGCGCGCAGCCGGACATAATCCCAGTCGCGGCTATAGGCCGATGCGCCACAAATCAGCATTTTAGGCCGCTCCCGCTTCGCCGTTTCTTCGACCACGTCGTAGTTAATAACCCCCGTCTCGCGCTCAACGCCGTAAAAAGTAGGACGGAAATATTTACCCGAAATGTTCACGGGTGAACCATGCGTCAGGTGACCACCGTGCGATAGGTCGAAGCCTAAAATTGTGTCACCGGGTTGCAGACAGGCCAGAAACACAGCCGTATTTGCCTGTGCGCCCGAGTGTGGCTGTACGTTCACCCAGCCCGCTCCGAACAACTCCTTCGCCCGGTTGATGGCAATCTGCTCAACCTGATCGACCACTTCACAGCCGCCGTAATAGCGTTTACCCGGCAATCCTTCAGCATATTTGTTAGTCAGCACACTACCGGCCGCTTCCATTACCTGGGGTGATACAAAGTTTTCGGAAGCAATCAGTTCGATGCCCGACTCCTGCCGGTGCTTTTCCTGCGCGATGAGGTCAAAAATCTGGGTGTCGCGGGTGGTTGTCGTTGCGGTTGTCATTCGCTTGGTTTATTCAATTCATGAACAGACTGACGGCTCATCAGCATGACTGACAGGCAACCAGTTATTTAAGCAAAGGTACGCCAGAAAATGGTTGCGCGCCGAAGATTTTCGTACGCTATTGCACCTCGACCACCCGCTCAAGGGGTTCACTATCGCTGACAGTCCCATCGTTGTATGTGGCGCTAACACGTATACTATAGCGCCTAGCAAGAACGCAGCCAAGGTATCAATTTCTACCGGTCTGCTTTCCCCATAAAAAGAAAAGGAAGCCAGTTATCTGACTTCCTTTTCCGCAAAATACGAGTTAATTATTGTGCCTGCGCCATTTCCATATCTGGCTTCGATTGGTCGGCCAGCGTTACCTTACCGCGCTCCTTGCGAACGATACGTGAATAGAGCGAGATCTCCTGATCGAACAGGAATCGGAAGAACAGCTTTACGTATGACGTGTGGTATTTCAGCGTGTCGTAATACTCCGGAGCCGACTTGCGAATAGCGGGCAGGCGGTTCCAGGGGATCGACGGGAAATCGTGATGCTCGTTGTGAAAACCAACGTTCAGGTTCGGGGTGTTCAGCACGCCGTAGTAGCTGTACGTTTCCTGATGAGGGTCTAGTGTCAGATAATGTTCCTGAATCCAGCGAGCCCCCAG
>JAKONH010000238.1 GCA_022702045.1 Spirosomataceae bacterium | reverse complement strand
CTACGATGAAAAGCGACTGGCGGCCGATTACACCCGCGTGTGCGAAGCGGCTGCCTCCGTCGTCGGCGAGCACCCCTGTGATCAGTACACGTTTATCGTTCACCACATCCCGCCGGGTGGTGGTGGGCTGGAACACCTGAACTCGACTACGCTTGAAGTGACCCGTACGGCCTATGACACGGAAGCCAGCTACAAGCGTTTCCTGAGCCTGGTTGCGCACGAGTATTTTCACCTTTGGAACGTGAAGCGTATCCGGCCGATCGCGCTGGGCCCCTTCGACTACGAAAACGAAAACTATACACACCTGCTCTGGCTATCGGAAGGCTGCACGTCGTTCTATCAGGAATACATCCTGCGCCGGGCCGGTTTCTACACGCCCGACGCGTACCTGAGCCTGGTTGCCTACCAGATCAATCAGATCGAAAATCAGCCGGGAACCCGGGTACAGTCGGCTGCAGAGTCGAGCTGGGACGCATGGATCAAAGGCTACCGGCCGAACGAGAACTCCGACAACAGCACAATCTCCTATTATAGTAAGGGAAGCGTGTTGGGTACGTTGCTGAATCTGGCCATCCTGTCGGGCAGCAACGGCGCCCGGAATATGGATGACCTGATGCGTTACCTGTATCAGGAATATTACAAGAAACAGCAGCGTGGATTTACGGACGACGAATTTCGCCGGGCGGCCGAACAAATCGCCGGTCGGTCTCTGGACGCTTTTTTTACCACAGGGGTTAATTCCGCTGATCCAATCGATTACAACGCCTACTTCAATGCCGTTGGTCTGCAACTGGTAAACGCTGCCGCAAAAAATGGCGACGGTTTTTTGGGGGCAAGTACCGCCGTAACGAATGGTCGGACTATCGTGCGGGACGTTCGTCGTGGATCGGGTGCTTATCAGGACGGCCTGAACGTAGGCGACGAGATCGTAGCCGTCGATCAGGTGCGTGTGGGCGATGACCTGAATCGGTTGGTGGCCGGACGGTCTGTTGGCGATACCCTTAACGTTCTGGTCAACCGGGCTGGGTTGTTGCGTCGGATCAACGTCACGCTGGGCGCTAACCCGCTGGTCAGTTACCGGCTTGAGCCGGTCAGTAATCCGACGGATGCGCAGCGGAGCCTGTATCGCAAGTGGCTTTACATCAAGTAGGAAGTCCGCATAGCAACAAGGTAAACGAAGAGCGCCATCTCGCTACGAGATGGCGCTCTTCGTTTTAGGCTGCGTACCGTAATGAAGAGGGGGGGGGCAGGTGTCAATTACTGTACCATATGAACGTATGGTCAAACTATATTTACTTAAAAGCGTTGTTTAGTATAAAGACGACCGTTAAGTAAAAAGAGTAACATAGTGAGTAAGCGGCAATTAGGCCGTTTCCGGCTTGGAGACCGCTTTTTTAGTGTAGTTACGTCAATTGAAACTTGCGTTCGTAGTCAATTATCGTACCGTTTGAACACATGTATCGTAACCAGGTAGTTACTTTTTTATGAAGGCGTTATATTTGGAGTATTGCTTAGCCTCTTACCGTGTAAATGAGTATGAAGAAGACCATACTAGCCGATGAAACCCTGGTGGAATTATACCGAGACACACAGGCACCTGATTGCTTTGAAACCCTTTATAACCGGTATGTCGGGAAAGTATACAACAAATGTCTGTCGATAACCCGGGATGCCGACATTGCCGAGGACTTCACGCAGGACATCTTTATCAAGGTGTTGGGTAGTATTGGTACGTTTCAGCATCGATCCCGCTTCTCCACCTGGCTTTACGCCATTTCACACCATTATTGCCTGGATCAGCTACGCATCGGCCGTCGTATGGTGCGTGAGACCGTATCGGACGACGAACTGGCGGAACTACCTGACACTGACCGGCAGGATTTGCTCGACGAGCGGCTAAATGATCTGGCCCGACTGGCGGAAGACATTCCCGCTGCTGAAGTACACCTGCTTCAATTGAAGTACGAACAGAATCTATCCATTCGAGAGATTGCCGAGCAGTGTTCGCTATCGGAAAGCGCTGTGAAGATGCGGCTCAAACGGACGCGCGACCGGCTCTATGAACGCTACCGGCAATTAGACGCCTGATTGCCCAAAACAATCCGTCGTATTCGGGTCTTATAGAGGCATGACCTTACCTCTTCCTGACCTTCCTTCCATCGCGGTGATGCCCGGTATGGAAGAACCAAGTACGGTAGCACCTGGCTCAGCAGCATTCGATGCCTTAATCGATCGTATCTTCGTTGCCGCCCCCGACACCGACGTCGAGGGCAGTTTTCCTGCCGACGCCTTTCAATGGCTCACTGATGCCGGGTTGCTGACCATAACACTGCCCGGCGAAGCGCTTGATTTCAGACGGGGCCAAACCGCCCAACTGCTGACCTTACTAAAACGTATTGGCGCAGCCAACCTGGCGGTGGGCCGGGTTTACGAAGGACACATCAACGCGCTGTATCTGATTCATTTGTATGCCACGCCCGATCAGCAACAACAGTGGTATGCCGACGCACGGCTGCAGGGTCATCTGTTCAGTGTCTGGAATACGCAGGCGCAGGATGGTGTTCGCATTGATCAGGACGATACAAATGGGTATCGGCTTAGTGGCGCCAAGACGTTCTGCTCGGGAGCGGGCTGGATCACCCGGCCGCTTATCACTGGTGAACTGATGACCCCGTCACGCCGGGGCTGGCAGATGGCCATCGTACCGACCGAACGGGTGCCGTCGGCTGTTGTTGACGATCGGTTCTGGCAACCGATGGGCATGCGTGCGTCGGCTAGTTTCAAACTTGACTTTACGGGTATCACCCTTGGTGCGGCCGATCTACTGGGCGAGCCCAACCGGTATTTTGAACAACCTTATTTCAGTGGTGGGGCCATTCGGTTTGCGGCCGTTCAGCTGGGCGGGGCCGAAGCGATGTACGAAGCCACACGTCGGTTTCTGGCGGGGATGCACCGGACCGACGATCTGCTGCAGCAAACGAGGCTGGCCGAAATCGCCTGCCTGATTGAGTCAGGGAATCAATGGCTGCGTAGTGCAGGCGATTATACCGATCAATGGGTAGCAGACGGTACTGATCCGGCTAAACTTGTAGCGTATGCGAATATGACCCGTACCGCCATAGAATCCATCTGCCTGCAGGTTATGCCGTTGTGTGAACGCTGCGTTGGGGCGCGGGGCCTGTTGCGGCCACAGCCCTTCGAGCGGATCCACCGCGACCTGACCATGTACCTGCGGCAACCGGCCCCCGATGCGACTTTAGTCGATATTGGCCGATACGTACTGACAAACACGACCCCTGCCTATGCACTCTGGCGTTGATAAAGCCGATACGATTACGCAACGGGCCGTTTTGCTGACTAATGTGCAGACACTGGGATCGACGGTCGTGCTGGCACCACACCCTGATGATGAATCGCTGGGCTGTGGTGGAACGATTATCCGTCTGCGGCAACTAGAACTACCCGTACACGTCATTTTTGTCAGCGATGGCACGAGGTCGCACCCAAATTCGCCCGCTTATCCGGCCGAACGGCTACGCAACCTGCGGGAAGCTGAAGCTCGCGAAGCGCTGAGTCGACTAGGTGTCGATGCTGACGCCTGTACGTTTATGCGGCTTCCCGACACGGCCGTGCCTACGCCCGACACGCCTGGTTTTACCGAAGCGGCAGCAACGCTGGCCGATTTGATCGATCAGCTTAACCCGGAAACAGTGCTGGTGCCCTGGGAGCGTGACCCGCACCGGGACCATCGCGCGACCTGGCAGTTGTTACAGGCCGTACGGACCCAAGATCGGGATACGTCATTCCGGGTGTTGGAGTACCTGATCTGGCTGTGGGAACTGGGCCGGCCTGACGACATGCCCCGTCCCGATGAACGGTGCGTCTGGCAGGTGCCCATCGATACGGTGATCGACCAGCGCGATGAAGCCATTGCGGCTCACGTATCGCAGGTGACCCGCCTGATTGATGATGACCCAATGGCTTTCTACTTATCGCCCGAACTGCTTACCCACTTCGAGCGGCCTTACGAACTGTTTTTAGAGTAACTGTTTGTGGTTCGTAGTTAGTTGTTGGTACGGCCACGAACGGACAAACTACGAACCACAAACCACGAACTACTATGTCTTCCCTGCCGCCTACTTATTTTGATGACGTATACCTGGCTAATGACGATCCCTGGTCATTTGAAACCAGCGATTACGAACGCCGGAAGTACGAGGCTACGCTGGCTGCCCTGTCAAAACCGCGCTATAGGTCGGCGTTTGAGATTGGTTGTTCGATCGGGGTATTAACTCAGCAACTCGCCGACCACTGTGACCAGTTGCTGGCTGTCGACGCGAGCGAATTACCCCTGGCCAAAGCCCGGCAGCGACTCGCCGATCGACCACATGTCAGACTGGAGCAGATGGCTATTCCAGTTGATTTTCCTGAAGGTCCGTTCGACCTGATTTTGGTGTCTGAAGTCGGCTACTATCTTTCATTGGATGATCTGACGATTGCCCGACAGTGTATGATCGATTCGCTGGAAACAGGCGGAGACCTGTTACTCGTACACTGGACACCGTTTGTCCACGACTATCCACTGACAGGCGATGCCGTCCATGATTTCTTTAGCCAGGCTGCTGAACAGGATGGCCCACTGGAACATCGGTTAGGACAACGGGTCGACACCTATCGGCTCGACCTGTTCCGAAAACGGTAAGCTAGCGTGACCGTGTCAGGGCTAGCGCTGCGGTGGACTGATGGAGGAATTGCCGAAGATCGGTTATGGCCCGGACGATTGATACAGGCGGATAAAGCACCGTCCAGTTGGTGCCGATCTCCTGTTCGACCTGCTCCCAGCATTCGCCGAAATATCGGCATCGCCCCAGCAATTGGTGTAGCCAGCCTGCGCCCAACTGCAAGGTGCCTGCTAATTGACTAAGCTGCTGATTGACAAACAAAGCGTCTGCCGGACGTTCACAGTACGCCTGCCAGAGCGTCCGCAATTGGCGCCTGTAGCGCAGGCGATGGATGATTGCGTCGGCGGGTTCGGCTAACTGATGCTGTTGCTGTTGGTTCTGCCGTTGCCAGTAACGTAGTTGTTCGGAAAACCCGATGGTTGCCTGCCCAGCCAATCGCGTCGAGGTAAATACCCGTACGGCCGGTGTCTTTCGAATGCGGGTGTCAGTGCGTAACAGAGCCCGGTACAAGGCTTCGTCCTCGAGGTGAGGCACCTTGGGTAATCCACCGGCGCGTAGGTAGGCCGTACAGGTTACGGCCATATTAGCCCCGAAATGTTGAAAATGCCGGGGCCAAGGGTCGTTGGGTTGTGGGTCGAGTTGGGCTTCGACCTGTGCAATCAGCATCCGGTAGGTTACATCGCGCAAATGATTAAGCCGGACGGAACAACCGTCTGGTCGGGTTAGTATGCGTCCACCCACGGCTTCGTTCCCTTCCTGAATAGCCCCTATAATCTGGTACAGCCACTGGGAATCGACAACTGTGTCGCCGTCTGTTGAGGCAATGATACCGCGCATTGGGGTAACCTGCTGAAGGCGTCGGCAGGCTTCGTTCATCAGCAGCCGCCGGGCTGTTCCTACATTGGCCATACTGGCTGGGAGTCGAATAGCCTCGACATACAGGGGGAAGGCTGGATAAGCCTGCTGATATTGCCGGGCTACCTGCTCTGACGCGTCCGTACAGTTGTTGAGTAGTAGCAATACTTCGTAGTGTGTGGTAGCTAGTGGACTGCCATCAGGGCGGTACTGCCTGCGCAGGGCGTCGAGTGTATCGATAAGGTGATGGGCCTCATTTCGGGCTGGGATGATAACCGATACCTGTAACTGTGGGTGGGGTGGAGGGCAGGTACCGTAAATAGTAGGGTCAGGTTCTGATACGGAAGAGGAAGCAGAATCAGCGATGGTCATGAAGAGGTATATAAAGGCCTGGTATACTCGTATGGGGGAGCAATGGGATAACAGCTTGTTCGCTTCGTTGTTGAGAAAAAGGGATGCTTCTTGGTCTGAATCGTAGAAACTGGCAAACTTTTAGACAAATTTCCTTGTTTGCTGGACAAATGACTAGCTTTGTCACCGTGATGATTCCAGACCGTACCACTCTTGTTCTATCGGCTCTGCAAGGAGTGTCGGCGACCCGCTTTTTCGAAACGGCCGAGTTGACCGGTTATCGCCGGGAGCAATTGGCCGAAGTATTCGATACGTCGCTGAAAACCTTCCAGCGGTATGAGCGTCAGCAGAAAAAGCTTAATCCGCAGGACAGCGAGAAGCTACTAAAAATTATGGCCCTGTTCCGAACCGGCGAGACGGTGTTCGGTTCGGCCGAGGCTTTCCGGCGCTGGATGGATAAACCCGCCTACGGCCTGGGCGATCAAGTGCCGTTTGAGCTACTGCACACATCCGGCGGTATCGATCTGGTGATGGACGAAGTAGTCCGGATTGCCTACGGAGATCTGGCGTAGCGCGACAAATGCTGGTTTATCGAATTACCAAAACGCAGTATGCCGAACGACTGACAGCTTCGGGTGGAGCTGCTCGCTGGAACAGCCGAGGGCAGTTTGTTATCTACACCGCTGCCAGTCGGGCACTGGCTTGTCTGGAAAACGTCGTCCACAGAAGCGGGGAGGGGCTGAATGACCTGTTCCGGGTGATGGTTATCGACATTCCGGACGCGCTGCCTATCGAGCGTATTGACCTGGAAACCTTACCTGCCAACTGGGCTGACTTTCAGCAGTACGGGTATTGTCAGCAACGCGGTAGTGACTGGTTGCTACGCGGAACTACCGCTGTTTTACAGGTACCATCGGCCATCATACCAGGTGAATACAATTACCTGCTCAATCCCGCTCACCCTGACTTTACGCAGACCCGGCTGACGGGTACGGAGGCCTTTCGGTTCGATCCGCGTATCAAAACTGCTCCGTAACCGACGCGTTTTCAGCCCGGTAGCAAAGGCTATGTTGCGGATGAAATAGAATTGTATTTGATGTAGATGATAGCTAAACGCAGTGCAGCCTTTATCTGCTTATTGAAGGACCTGCCAGCTACGCTACTGTACGCGTTTTTAGGCCCCTTGTCGCCCATTTCTTTTCTTTTGTCGCTAAAAATTTGTATATTTGTCTATACAGTGGTGTGTGCTTTTTGTATGCATCGGAATAGTAATTTTCTGCGAAACTCCATTTACTCATGGCGGAAGAAAATCCCGACCTCGAATCGCCCAGTAACATTATTCCCATCAACATTGAAGACGAAATGC
>JAKONH010000510.1 GCA_022702045.1 Spirosomataceae bacterium | reverse complement strand
CGCGCGCGCCACGACGGTGTTGACGAATCTGTCGCTGACGGTGCGGGCGGGGGAGTTCGTAGCGATCATGGGGCCGTCGGGCTGTGGCAAATCGACCTTGCTGAATCTACTGGGGTTGCTCGATGAGGTCGATGGTGGCCAGTACCTGTTCAATCAGATCGATGTGACGCGCCTGTCCGAGCGGCAGAAAGACCGGTTTCGGCACCGGCATATCGGCGTCATTTTTCAACGCTTCAACCTGATCGATGAGTTGAACATTTACGAAAATGTGGAGCTGCCGCTGCTGTATGCGGGCGTAGCCGACAGAGAACGGAGTCGGCGTGTCACCGAACTACTCGAACGGTTGCGCCTGATGCACCGCCGGCACCACCGGCCGGCTCAGCTGTCGGGTGGGCAGCAGCAGCGTACCGCCATCGCCCGGGCGCTGGCCGTCGGGCCGTCGTTGCTGCTGGCCGATGAACCGACGGGTAATCTCGACTCGGCCAACCGGGAAGCCGTCATGCGCCTATTGACGGACATCAATGAAGCTGGTACGACGATTATTATGGTCACTCACTCCGAACTGGATGCGCTGTATGCCCACCGGATCGTGCGGATGCTCGACGGACAACTGACGGACTGATGCGCACGACGGGCTTTCGATACACGCTCGGCACGATCCGCCGACACCCGGCCTACGTCGCCATGAATACGGTGAGCTTGGCGCTGGCCATAGGCTGTTGCCTGCTGCTGTTCTGGTATATCCGGTTTCATCTGGGCGTTGACCGGTATCACCGACAGGCCGATCGCGTGGTACGGCTGGTAACTGAACTACATATGAGTAGTTTATCCTACTCGTCGGGTATTCCGACGCCCGTTGGGCCTGCCCTACGTCAGGATTTACCCTGGCTGACGGCGGTGGCCATGGTCGTCGGGCAGGAGTACCGGCTGATTCAGGTAGAAAGCCGTGCCGGGCAGCTAACCGACAAGTTCACGGAGATCCGGACGATGGCCTATGTAGAACCGGACTATTTTCGCATTCTGGACTACACCTGGCTGATCGGGTCCCCCGAGACGTCGTTGCGTCAGCCGTTCACTGCCGTGGTGACAAAGCGGCTGGCCCGGAAGTACTTCGGGGCGGCCAATCCCATCGGTCGGCACCTGTGCATGAACAGCCGGCTGGAACTGACCATCACCGGCCTGCTGGCTGATCTGCCGGACAATACCGACCAGCCTTACGAACTGTTCGTCTCCTACAAAACGCTGGATTACTACGCCCACAACGGAACGGCGCTGGATCAGTGGGATGGCATTAGCTCTCCGACGCAGTGCTGGGTGCTGCTGCCTACGGCCGGGTCTGTGACCAGGCTAGAGCAGCAACTGATTCCCTTCCATCGAAAGCGGCATCCGGCCAGTCTGGCTACGTACCAGTATCGGGTGTTGCCGTTGACCGCCCAGCATACGGCCCCCCACTACTACACCGGTATGCCGGGCGACGTGCTGCTCGTACTGGCGGTCATCGGGGGGCTTCTCCTGCTGACGGCCTGCGTCAATTTTATCAACATGGCTACCGCGCAGGCCCTGCGCCGGGGCCGTGAGATTGGCGTTCGGCGCGTCATCGGGGCTACGCGTCGGCGCATATTCTGGCAGTTTCTGACCGAGACGGCGCTGATTACCAGCCTGGCAGCGGGCATGGCGATCATACTGGCCTATTCGTTTCTGCCCGTGCTGCGGGCGTGGACGCAAACGCCGGTACCGTTCCGGCTGGACCTGGTCGACTGGGGGTTCCTGCTGGGGCTAATCGTACTGGTTACGGGGCTGGCGGGGACCTATCCGGGGCTGGTGCTGGCCGGTTTCAGACCGGCACTGGTGCTGAACGGGCAGGCCACGCAGCACCAGATTCAGGGCCTACCCCTGCGTCGGCTGCTGGTGATCGGTCAGCTGGCAATCAACATGACATTTGTCACGGCTGTACTGGTGATGAGCCGGCAGCTATCGTTCTGGCTGCAGGCCAAATCTGGTTTCGACACCGATCAGCGCGTAACCTTCCCGCTACCCCAGCATGCGAATCGTAACCTGGCCCGCTTTCGGCAGGAACTGCTGCGAATCGACGGGGTGGAGGCTGTCAGTTATAGCAGCAAGGCCCCCATTGGCGGCACGATCAATACGTACCCCGTTCGATTCGCGGATCGCCCGGCGGTGGAACCGTACCAGCTGGTAACGATGGTGGCCGATTCGGCCTACGTCCCTTTTTTTGGTATCAAACTAGTGGCCGGTCGACAGTTGCCGAACCGCGACACGGTCAGCGGCTTTTTGCTCAACGAAACGGCCGTTCGGATGCTTGGTTTCTCATCGCCGGAGCAGGTACTTGGGAAGCAACTGACGATTCCGTACAACGATCCGCTTACCAAACCAATCGTGGGCGTGGTAAGCGACTGGCGACAGGAGGGGTTTAAAAAGCCAGTGCTACCGACCGTATTATTTACCAGTCAGAACAGCGTTAGCAGTTGCCACCTGCGGCTGACAGCCGGTCGGAAGGCCGCAGTCATGGCTCGTGTACAAGTTATCTGGGAGCGCTATTTTCCGAACGACATCTACGGCGAAGTACACCTGGACGTGATCATGACAGATTTTTATGCCGAGGAAGCCGAACAGCTCCGATTCGTGCAACTGGCAGCGGGCGTGGCTATCGTTATTGGCTCGGTCGGCCTGCTGGGCCTGGTTATTTTCCTGACCAGCCGCCGGACACGGGAGATCGCCATTCGGAAAGCGGTAGGCGCGTCCGACGGAACGATCGTCTGGCTGTTTCTGCGGGAGTTCGCCCTGTTGCTGGCCATTGCGTTCGGGCTGTCAACGCCGATGGTCTGGTGGCTGATGGATCAGTGGTTGAGCCGGTATGAAACCCACATACATTTTACTCCCGATCTGCTGCTGCTGGGAGTGGGGCTGGTGACCATAACGACGCTCCTGACTGTGCTGTTGCATACGTTGCGGGCCGCTCGAACCAATCCGGCACGCGCCCTCCGCACCGACTAAGCTCATATCCGAACGATAAGTGCTCGTTTTCGAACAGTTTTGATCTATGTCTTTTGTGAAATGTCCTGCAAATGAATAGGTTGCCGTTCTGGTACGCACCTTGATCTGACTGTATTGTGCACCCTAATGCACGACACGGATCATGAAAACGCTGCTGGTTAGTTCTATTTTCTGGATGATTGCCCTGCACTGCCTGGGGCAGTCGGGTGGCCTGATGGGGGTTGTCCTGAACGAGCGTCAGCAGCCTGTCGAGTATGCGACCGTCGCCCTGTTGCAACCGGCCGATTCGTCGTTCGTCAAAGGCGGCATCGCCGATTCTACCGGCCGCTTCATACTCCAGCCGCTGTCTACGGGAACTTATCTGCTGCGCGTAACGGCGCTCGGCTACCAGTCTTTTTTTAGCCAACCGATCGCTGTTGTAACGGCCGAATTGCCCGTCGATGCCGGGCGGGTGACGCTGACTACTGAAAGCCGGAACCTGGGTGAAGTGACCGTAAAAGGAGAGCGGCCTGTAATCGAGCGGTCGATGGGTAAGCTGACGCTCAACGTAACCAACTCCTTTTTTAAAACGGCGACTAACGCGCTCGATGTGCTTCAGCGGGCACCGGGGCTGATCGTCAGTCAGGATGGCGCGATCTCTGTCAAAGGACAATACGCGCCGGTCGTTTACATCGAAGGAAAGCAGCTGCCGCTTACAGCCGAAGAACTGCGAGGACTGGCCGCTGCCGACATTGAACAGGTCGAGGTGATTAATAATGCGTCGGCTCAGTTCGATGGCGAAACGCGGGCGGTTATCAATATCAAACTCAAACGCGACAAAACGCTGGGCTGGAAAGGAAATCTGTACAGCGGCTTTCTGCAGAATCAGCAGTATAGTGGGGGCGAACTGGGCGGTAGTGCAACCTACAAAACCCGGCAGTGGTCGTACTATGGCCGATTGGGCTATGCCATCACTAACGACTACCTGCTGGGTCTGGGGCGCCGGGTGGTACGAAGTGAGGTCGACCGGACGGAGTTCGCGACGAATTCGTGGTTCAAGCGAACAGCCATGCCGCTTACCTACCAGTTCTCCGCCGACTTTACGCCCAAAGCGGCTCACCAGTTCGGGTTGCTAATAAAAGGCAACAGTACCACCAACATCGACCGGATGACCAATTTGAATCAGCAGCAGGACTACACCGCCAATGCGATCAATACACAGTTGCTGCAAACGCTCAACATAACCCAGGGACACAATCAAAGCATTGCGCTCGACCTGAATTATAAAGGCACTATCAACGCCAGGGGCGATCAACTATCGGCGTTTCTGGACTATGCAACCTACAACACGCAGAAGAGCCAGGACTTTCGGAACGACTACCTGACGGCGGAAGGGAATGCCCTGCGGTCGCCGATGGTCATGATGGGTCAATTTCCCAGTACGATTCGCATTCGTTCGTTTCGCACGGACTATAGCCACGCGCTCGGCAAAGCCGGCAAACTGGAAGCAGGCGCTAAACTGACCCGTACAACGACCGACAGCGATCTGCGCTACGACACGCTGGCAGCGACCGGTTTCGTCTACGACCCGTCGCGCAGCAACCGGTTTTTGTACGACGAAACGATAACGGCGGCTTACGCCCAGTGGAGCGGTACGATTGGCAAGGTCGACATCAACGCCGGCCTGCGCGTGGAGGATACCCGTTCCACAGGTAATTCGCTGACACTGAGTGAGGTGATTAATCGGCGTTATTTTCGCTGGCTACCAAGCCTGAATGTGCAGTGGAAACCAGGCGAAAGTGATATACTGTCGGCCGGCTTTTCCCGCAAGATGCGTCGCCCGGCGTTTTGGGAGCTGAACCCGTTCACGTTGTACGTCGACCCGTATATGTATACCGAAGGCAATCCCTTTCTGCTGCCTGTGACCAACAATACCGCCGATCTGACTTATACCCACCGCGACGTTACGGTTAGCCTGAACTACCGGCTTGACAAGGACGTGTTTGTACAGTTGCCGATTCAGGACGATCAGACCAAAATCGTTCGCTACACGCGGGTGAATCTCAACACCCAGCAACGTGCCTGGTTCGACGTAGCCGCTACGCATGCGCTGACGCCCTGGTGGAAAACGCAGCATTATGCCCAGGTGCAGTACGCGCAGACACGGTCGGCCTACCCGACCGGTGGCCTGATCGACTCACAGGCGTGGAGTTTCTATGTGAATGGTCGACAGACATTTACACTGGGAAAAGGCTATACGGTCGATTTGAGCTATTATTACAGTTCGCCTACCGTCGATTACATATACACTGTGGCGTCCAATGGAAGTGTATCGCTGGGAGTGCAGAAGCGCGTACTGGGCGGAGCGGGTAACCTCCAACTTAATGCTAGTGACCTGTTGAACACCTACCGGGAGTTGTTCTACGGTCAGTTCCAGAATCTGGACGTATGGACACTACAAAAGCGTAACAGTCGCCAGCTATCCATTCGATTCACTTACTCCTTTGGCCGCTCGACCTTTACGCGTACCAACCGCAGTTCAGGGAGTGTCGACGAAGAAAACCGTGCACGTTAACTATATATAAATTCCACCTACTGATGAAAACCATTTTCTCGATTCTAGTATCCGTTCTCCTGTATCTGAGCTGCTTATCTGTTCATGGGCAGAACCGTACGGCTAACCTGCCGGATGCCGACAAGATCGCTGGCCTATCGAAATTCTGGTCGGAAGCGGCATACAATTTTGCGTACTTCGACAAAACGCACATCAACTGGGACAGTGCCTACCACGCCTTTATTCCGCAGGTGCTGGCGACCAAAACCAACTACGACTACTACCGAACCCTCGAACGCTTCTGTGCGCTTCTGAAAGACGGACATACCAATATCAACGCGCCCCGATCGCTTTACACGTATTCGACCTACGTGCCGCTCCGTTTCGTACTGATCGACAGGAAACCATACGTAGCCCGCGTGCTGAAAGGCTTGTCGGATAGCGTACCGATCGGTTCTGAATTACTGACCGTCAACAGTCAGCCGATTCAGTCGTATCTGACAACGGAGGTAATCCCGTACATCTCGGCGTCGGCTGAACAGGAAAAATGGAATACGGCGCTGACGAATCTGTGGAGCGCCACGACGGATACGTCGACGGTTTACCCCATGACGTTCCGAACGCCTGCCGGTAAAGTTATTTCGTTCAACTCGCGTCTGTTTTCCCAGCGGGAGCGCGACGGGTCGCAGTGGCTATTGGGCGATGGCAGCAGTCCGGCCAAGTGGCAACTGTCCCGACTGACGATGTTGCCCGGCGGCATCGCGCATGTCGAACTGAATAGCTTTGGCCGGGAAGTGATTGTCGACGAGTTTAAGGCAATGCTCCCTCAGTTACAGACGGCTAAAGGCATTATCCTGGATATCCGGCAGAACGGTGGTGGCGATACGGGTATTGGGGCTGAAATTCTGAAATACTTCACCGACGAGAAAAAGCTGGTCGGTTCGGTCTGGCGTACGCGGGAACACCGGGCTGCCTTCAAAGCCTGGGGCAACTACTACGCGACGCAAAAACTGGATTCGGCCGAGGCTAAAAGCGATTTTTACCAGCGGGCGCTGAAAACGGCCAAAGGCGATTTCTGGTACAAAGGCGATACGATGACTTTCGACAACTCCGTCCGGGAGCCCCGACTACACGCGCCGGTGGTTGTCCTGGCGGGCAACAACACGGGGTCGGCGGCCGAAGATTTTCTGATTATCATTCGTCAGTTGAAAACAACCCGAATCCCCATTATGGGTGAACCGTCGACGGGCTCTACTGGGCAGCCTATGTCGTTTTCCCTGCCCGGCGGTGGTTCGGCCCGGATCTGTACCAAACGAGACACCTATGCCGACGGAACTGACTTTGTGGGGGTGGGAGTGATTCCCGACGTACTGGTCGCGCCTACCGTGCAAAGTCTGATTAGCGGTAAGGACGTGGTGCTGGACAAAGCAGTTTCGGTACTCTCAACCAGTCAACCCATTGTCAAAAAAAAGTAAGCTAAAACCAGTCCTGTCATGAGCAATATACGCACCTTATTACTGCTGAGCCTGCTGCTGTTCAGCGCACCTTTGTTTGCCCAACGCGCTAGTGACGGTATCGTTGGTAGTGGAAAAATAACCGAAGAAACCCGCACGGTAGCCAGCTACGATCGGTTACTGGTCGACTTTACGATAAACGTACGCATTGCCGAAGGAGCGCCTGGAACGGTGGACATCGAGGGCGAAGACAATGTCTTGCCTTACGTACTGATTGCTGTCACTAACGGTGAGTTGAACGTGGGTTTGTCGCGCAAAGCCAACTTCAAAGACACAAAACCCGTTACGGTAACCATTCACCGGGCTGCTTTACGGTCGATTCAGGCCAAAACTGCCTGTACGATTACCGCCGACGTACCGGTTGTCTCGGATCAGCTTACCGTCTCGCTCAACGAAGCCAGCCGGCTGACGGCCGACCTCGACGTTCAGCAACTCACGGTTACGCTACAGGCGGCTTCGTCGGTAACGCTTCGGGGAAAAGCGCGTACGGCTCGCTTTGAGCTGGATGGGGCCAGTCGTGTAGCCGCTGAACAGCTCCGCATCGCCAAAGCTGACCTGACGCTGAACGGGGCTAGTCATGCCAACATCGACGTATCGGATAACTTATCGGCCTCGGCAGATGGAGTCAGCAAGATAACGTACTCCGGGAGTCCGACCATCGACGCCCAGCGAACAGCGGGTTTATCGACCATCAAGCGCAGGCAGTAGCACACGGTTGATCCAGTTCACTAAAGGCGTTACCTTTGTTGGCGATACAACCCCACAATCGGTTGTATCGCCAACAGGAGGACGACCTCCCCCACAGTGGGAACCTAGTCCGGGACGGCCCGATCGAACCACGATTGGCGTCATGTCCTGGATTTATTTGGTATTGGCGGGGTTACTGGAAGTTGTCTGGGCCTCGTTTATGAAGCAGTCAGCGGGTTTCACCCGGCTTGTTCCCGCTAGTATCACGCTTGTAGCCCTGATTGCCAGCTTTGTTCTGCTGGCGCTGGCGATGCGTACATTGCCCCTCGGCACCGCCTACACGATCTGGACGGGTATTGGAGCGGTCGGGGCCTTTATCGTGGGTATAGTCGTATTCGGGGAACCCGTCAACGTCACCCGCCTGATCGCAGCCACCCTTCTGATTGCCGGGCTGGTACTCATGAAACTATCTGCCAAATGATAATGAACATACTAGACATTCGTAAAGCCGAACTCAGCGATCTGGTCGCGGTGCAGGAAATCGCCCGCGCGACCTTTTTCGAAACGTTTGCCGCCACCAACACGGAAGCCGATATGCAGCACTATCTGACGGAGAAATTCAGCGATGCGGCTGTTTCGGCCGAATTGAGCCACCCTGATTCGTTATTCTTCATTGCCTGGGCGGACGAAACACCCATCGGCTACCTGAAGGTCAACGCAGGGCAGGCGCAGACTGAACCGCAGGGCGAAACAGCCCTCGAAATCGAGCGTATCTACGTCAGGAACGCCTATCACGGCAAAAAGGTAGGGCAACTCCTGTATGAGCAGGCCCTGGCCAGTGCTCATCAGCAAAACAAGACGCAGATCTGGCTTGGCGTCTGGGAAGAAAACCCCAAAGCGATTCGATTCTACGAGAAGAACGGCTTCGTAGTGTTCGACAAACACATCTTCCAACTCGGTACCGACCAGCAAACCGACATCCTGATGCGAAAAGTGATTGCGTTAGATTGACGTGTAGGAATATAGCACGGTTCGCCGATGCGACGGTTCGCCGATACGCCATTGCGGTATTTTCCTGAAGTTTATATAGTAGACCGTAAGTCGCTATCCCTCGATCCATCGGCGCAGGTCGGGGGTGCGGGCCGTGCTGACGATGAGTGGCTCGGTTCTGCCGGTAACCCACACCGCCAGCCGGTCGTTGAAATACGATTCCAGCCGGTCGATGTAGCGGATATGGATGATTTCCGCTCGATTGAGCCGGAAGAAACGGGCGGGGTCGAGTTGGGCTTCCAGGTCGTTCAGACTACCGTTGAGCGGGTATTTCTGCCCCCTGGCGTCGAACGCAAAAATCACCCCCTCATCCGCCTGAAGGTACGTAATGTCGTTCGTGTCGAGCAGGTG
>JAKONH010000217.1 GCA_022702045.1 Spirosomataceae bacterium | reverse complement strand
ACGGATTTCCGTAAACGCAATCAGGCACAACAGACTGAGAAGCCCGCCGGCCGTGAATAGCCACGTTCGGATTGATTTAAGGTAGAAAACATCTCCTTACAGCTAAGTCAATAAGCTGTTTTTTTTATTTATTGGTCCGCTAATCGGTTTTTTAATTCAGCCAACAGCTGATCAATGTCACCAGCACCAACCGTAACCAGTAATTCCGGCTTTTCAGATGAAACAATAGTCAATACGTCATTTTTGGTACACTGGCGTTTATTTTTTGCCCGAATGTCGCGAAAAATAAGTTCAGATGTTACGCCCGCGATGGGTAACTCACGAGCCGGATAAATGTCCAGCAATAATACCTCGTCAGCCAACGACAGGCTATTGGCAAAACCTTCGGCGAAATCACGGGTACGGCTGAACAGGTGCGGCTGGAAAATAACCGTTAATGTACGATCAGGATATAGTGCTTTAACCGACTGTAAAAACGCTTCCACTTCGGCTGGATGGTGCGCGTAATCATCGATCAGGATGGCTTTATCGGTTTTGAGGATGTACTCGAACCGACGCTTGACACCCCGGTAACTACCCAATGCGTTCCGAACGGCGTCTGGCGAAACCCCCAGTTCCAGCGCAACAGCACCGGCAGCAATGGCATTTTCTACGTTATGAAAGCCGGGAATCAGCAGGGCAATAGCAGCAATCGTTCCGCCGGGATACACCAGATCAAAGCTGAACGTCGCGTTTTCAATCCGCAAATTCTCCGCGTGGTAATCGCCTTCGTTCAGCGCGTATGTTCGTACGTCAGCCTGGGTTTTATCAGCCAACGCTAATCCTTTTTTCATGAACAGAACACCCGGCTGCGCTGGGCTATCTCCTATCTGAAGCGGTTCGATCTGACTAACGTAGGCGCTAAACGAGTCGAGCACGGCCTCATGAGCGCCGTAGATATCGAGGTGATCGGCATCGGTCGAAGTGACGATCGCCAAGTGAGGATGTAGCGTCAGGAACGAACGATCAAACTCATCCGCTTCAACGACGCACACCACCGAACGCAGGTCGTCGGCGGGTTCGTTGAGTAGAAAGTTGGTACCGTAGTTATTCGTGATCCCCCCCAGAAACGCAGCGCAGTTGACACCCGCGTCGCGCAGGACATGTGCTACCATCGACGAAGTCGTCGTTTTCCCATGCGTACCCGCAACGCCGACCGTGTTCATCTGCCCGGCAATCAGCCCTAGTACCTGCGACCGTTTTTGCAGCGTAAAGCCGTTTTCGGTCAGATAAATGTACTCCTTGTGTGTTTTCGGGACGGCAGGCGTATAAATGATCAGCGTCTTATCGGGCTGCTGTCGGAACGTGTTTGGAATCTGCTCGACAGCCTCCTCGAAGTGAATGACCATGCCCTCTGCCTGTAAAGCATCGGTCAGGGCCGTCGACGTGCGATCATAACCGGCAACCTCGTAACCATTGATAACAAACCAGCGGGCCAGCGCACTCATACCGATACCGCCAATTCCCAAAAAATAAACGTATTGAAAGCGATCTAAAGTCATTACACCAGTTTGCGTACTTCCTCCGCGATGTCGCGGGCGGCCGTGGGTTTACCTAATTTTTTCAATTCGGTGCTCAACTGCTCCCGCTGACGTTGATTCGCCAGCATATCCAGCGCAGCCCCGATAAGTTGTTGCCGGGCATCCTGATCGCGAACCAGCAACGCAGCATTCCGGTCGACCAGACTCATGGCATTTTTTGTCTGATGGTCTTCCGACGCCTGCGGAAACGGTACAAGTATGGCTGGTCTCCCTACCAATGCCAACTCCGACACAGACAAGGCACCCGCCCGCGACACAACGGCATCGGCAACGGCGTACGCTTTGTCCATTTCATAGATAAAGTCGTATGCCTGTACCAGCGGTGAGCCAAGCGCCGTGACGGCCTGCCGGGCACGCTCAATAAAGCCCGCACCGGTCTGCCAGACAACCTGCACACCTGCATCAACAAACCGGCTGAGCCCCGCTTCCATACTTTCGTTAATGGTTCGTGCGCCCTGACTACCACCGATCACCAACAGCGTCGGACGGCTCGATTCGAGTCCGAAGAATTGCCGGCCCGCATTCACCTGTGCGTCAGCCTGCTGAATATCGCTACGGACCGGGTTACCCGTCAGCCGAATTTTCTCGGCCGGAAAAAACGCGTCCATGCCTGGATAAGCGACGCAGATGCGTTTTGCCCAGCGCGCCAGTACTTTATTGGTTAGTCCAGCATAAGAATTCTGTTCCTGAATCAAAGTCGGTACGCCTTTCAGCGAAGCCGCCAGCAACAACGGCCCACTGGCATAACCACCTACTCCGACGGCGACGTCGGGTCGGAAGTCACGCACAATTTCCTGTGCCCGCAGTAAACTCCGGCCCAGCTTGATTGGGAAAAGCAGGTTAGCCAGTGTCAGTTCACGCCGAATGCCAACCACCGGCAAACCGATAATCTCGTAGCCAGCGCGGGGTACTTTCTCCATTTCCATCTTTCCTTCCGCCCCGACAAATAGTAGCCGGGTTGTTGGATCGATTGATTTTAACTCATTGGCGATGGCAATAGCCGGATAAATATGGCCACCCGTTCCACCTCCGCTAATAATGACGTTCATATACCCAATGGGTTACCAAGAAACCGTACCAGATCTTTATTTTTTTTCCGCGATCAACCGTTCGTCGACCTGCTCGCGACTGACGCTTAGCACGATACCAAAGGCCAGTCCAGTGAACACCAGCGACGTCCCCCCCATACTCAGCAGTGGCAGTGGCTGCCCGGTTACAGGGGCCAAGCCGATGGCAACGCAGATACTGGCTAATGCCTGAATAACAAGACTGAAGGTAAGCCCAGCTGCCAGCAGTCCCCCAAACGGCCGGGTTGTCTGGTCGATGGTCTTTATACCTCGCCAGAGAAACCATAAATACGCCAGCACTACAGGAATACCGCCAAATAGCAGGCCGTATTCTTCAACGATAATGGCGAAAATGAAATCAGAAAACGGGAACGGCAAAATATTTCGCTGGTGACTGTTACCGGGGCCTTTACCCATTAAGCCGCCATTGGCCAGCGCAATGTATGACTGCTTAACCTGAAACCCGACGGTTTCCGAGCTGGTAAAATTCTTGATTCGATTACTAGCCGTCCCAAACCGCTGACCAAAGAATAGCCCAATTCCGCCGAAAAAGACGCAAACACAGACCATGATTACGAGGTATTTAACCGGTACCCGGCCAATGTACATAAGCAGAAAGCAGGTCGCGCCCAGCATCAGCGCAGTAGATGTACTGGTCAGAATGACAAGGAAACAGATCGCGCCAATCCACAGAATCATGTTGACCAATACGCTGGGGTCGTCCACGTATTTCTGCCGTTTGGCCAGCATCGCTGCCAGATTGGAAATAAGCGCCAGCTTCGCCAGGTCAGACGGCTGTACCGTTCGGTTGATGATGGGTATGGTAACCCAACGTGATGCGTCGTTGACACTGGTTCCTTTGAAGAACGCCCAAAGCAACAACACCACCGACAGCCATAGCCCGTAGCGCGACAGTTGAGCGTACACCAGGTAGTTGGCTTTATGCGCCCAATACATGCAACCGAGTCCAAGCATCAGCAGGATTCCGTGCTGAAAAAGAAAAGACTCCGTATCGCCGTTTGCTTCGCGAAACGCCCGCGTGCTGGTTGCGCTGTAGACAACCAGAATGCTCATTACCGACAGGTAAAAGACGATCCACCAGATTTGCCGGTCGCCTTTCAGGTAGGTGCGAAACAGGTTCGTGATCGGAAACATAAATTATAGTGAATAACGATTGAGTCAGGGGGTAATTATAGAGTTAGCGAGTTGCACAACAGCCGTGCGGAACTGGTCGCCCCGGTCGATGTAATTGCGAAACAGATCGAAGCTGGCACAGGCTGGCGACAGCAACACCGTCTCGCCCGGACCAGCCAACGCCAATCCGTTGGCAACAGCATCCGCGATCTGCTGCGTTTCATAGATCACCGGTACGTGTCCGCCGAAATGGGCAACCAGTTTTTTGTTGTCGACACCCAGGCAGATTAGCGCCTTTACATGCTTGCCAACCAATTCATCGAGCTGGCTATAGTCATTACCTTTGTCCTGCCCACCCGCAATCCAGACCGTCGGCGTGTCCATGCTCGACAGCGCGTAAAATACAGAGTCGACATTAGTGGCTTTTGAGTCGTTGATGAACTGTACGCCGTTGATCGTCCCCACGGGTTCGAGCCGGTGCGCGGCATTTTCGAACGTATGCAATCCGTCGGCGATGGCATCGTCAGTAGCTCCGACAGCCTGCGCCACTAACACAGCCGCCAGCATGTTGATCGCGTTGTGCGGCCCGCGAAGGGGTGTGTCAACCTGCGCTATCGTGAACGTATCTTCCCCGGTTCGCGCTGTCAGCTGTCCGTTCAGGGCATAACCACCTTCACCCGTCAATTCACCACCGAGCCGAATGGGGCGTTGCTGGATTGTATATGCCTGCTTTGCCAGTTGGTCCACTACGGGTTGACTGCCGTCGAAATAAATAAAGGTATCGTCGGGTCGTGCGTTTTGCAGAATACGAAACTTCGAATCGACATACTGCTGAAAATCATAGTTGTATCGATCGAGGTGATCGGGCGTGATGTTGAGCAGTACCCGCACGTCGAGATGAGTGTCATACATATCGTCGAGCTGGAAGCTACTTAACTCCAGCACGTAATAATCGTACGACTGGTTAAGCACCTGTTCGGCAAAGCTGTCGCCGATGTTACCTGCCAGACCAACATTGAAGCCCGCTGTTTTTAACAGGTGATACGTCAGTAGCGATGTGGTGGTTTTACCATTACTACCCGTGATACCAATCAGCCGGGCGTTGGTATAGCGGGCGGCAAATTCGATCTCTGAAACGATGGACGTACCCTGTTCCCGAAGTGCTTTTACCAGTGGAACGGTAGCCGGAATGCCCGGGCTTTTTATGACTTCGTTAGCCGCCAAAATATGGCTTTCGGTATGCTGCCCTTCCTCGAACGGAATACCCGCCTGTTGCAAGGTAGCCCGGTACGAATCGCCCAGTTTACCTTTATCTGACAGAAAAACGTCGAATCCTTTGGCTTGAGCCAGCAACGCAGCGCCGACGCCACTTTCGCCCCCACCCAGCACCACTATCTTTTTTGTACCCATACGAACCGGCAGTCTTGACACAAAATAACGCAAAAGAAACAAAAGCCCCCCGTTGCAGCGGGGGGCTTTTGTTTCTTTTGCATCAATCTATGCTTTTTGGGCCATCGAACTCGATAGCCGCGCGCGGTTAGCTGCTTTCACAAGGAGAAAGACAACGAACGCTATGGTCAGAAACTGAATGACTACATTCAGAAAGTTTCCGTAGCGGATAGCCACTTCCGGTGTCGTACCAACTGCTTCTTTCAACACAATCTTCAATTGACTGAAATCAATTCCACCAATGACCAACCCGAGCACGGGATTGATAATATCCTCAACCAGTGAGGTGGTGATCTTACCGAGAGCGGCACCAATGATGATACCGACAGCAAGGTCAAGAACGTTACCCTGCGCGATGAATGTCTTGAATTCGTTTAGCATGCGTTGTCAGATAGTTAGTAGTTAAACATACTATGTACAGAAGGTCATCGCTGTAAATTACTATATAGTCACCAGTTTATGCGTACCCGAATTGTCACTTGTCTTTTTTACCCTTTTTAAAAGTGCTTTTCGTATACGTCAGGCCAATACCAGCTGTCTGCTGTAGTTGCCAGAACGGCGAGTAATCCTGATTATACAAGGCCGTTACATTAACCGTTATACCCAGGTATTTCGTCACATTAGCCGCAACCAGCACATCAATGCGGTGGTCTGCGCTCGCAAGCATTCCGTAATTAGCAAAGAGCAAGTACTTGGCACTGAATGTAAATATGCGGCTAACAGCCGTATTAAATACCATCTGTAGTTGCAGCGCAGCCCATTCGCGTCGTATACTTTGCCCCGGTGCTACCCCATACACAGTCGCCGTTGGGTCCTGTACAAATATACTGTCGGCATTACCCCGGTAGCGTACAGCCTGATTGGCGAGGAACGTAAATCGTGTGGCCAGCGGACTGAACCGAATGGCAAACCGATCGCTTGGCTTATAGGCTAGCCCGAAAGCAGTAGTCAATTGTGCCGGCGATAAAAAACTAGCCGTCTTGACAGGCGATTGACCACTAATGATTCGTTTATACTCATAGCCCGGTGCAAAGTAAGTCGTAAACGTCCCGGATCCGAACAAATCAAATTTGGGGGCAACGTGGAACCCGGCAACGGAATTGAGCAGTATTTGGTCGGACGCTTTCTGGAAAAGGCCGGCTTGTCGAATAAAGCCTAACTGTAAATCCGCGTTACTATCCCACGACCACCGGGCTCGCTGATACAAGGCGCGGGTGTTGATAATACCACCAATCGAGACGGAGTTGACACCGCCACCAATCCAGTTGCTGAACGTAGCCTGATTGAGGGTAATGTTGCCGTTGAAAGATCGCTGCCAGTAGCTGGTATCCTGCGGTACACCCTGGGTTAGCCGTACCGTATCCCGCTTGATAGTTACCGTTTCCCGTATCAGTACGGTATCACTGCCAACGACCAGCGTATCAACCAAATTTGTAGTAACGGGTTCACCTTTTTTTTGTCCCCAAGCAACACTGGCCCATAACCAGCATACGGTCACAATAACTACGTATCGGTTTGTCATATGCGTTTTGTTATTAGACCGTTTCTGCTGCCGATTCATAGATGATTACGTTTCTTGTTTGCAGGGTCTGTAGTGGCAATACGGTAATCGTATCCTGGGTGCGTAGTGTAATAGACGTCGTATCCAATTGCATGATCATTCCTTTCACTCCATCAACCTGAATTACCTGCCCGGTTTGATACCTGTTTTTCGAGTAAAATGACGACAGTATGTTGGCCAGTACGTCGCGGGATGCGATACCGTAACCAATGGCGAAAGCGAAGATAGTACCGCCCACGAGCAACATAAAGCTGGACTCCAGTAGCTCCGTGTTGAGGCCTGTTTGACCGAGCGCGTTGATCAGTGTGATGACAAACAGAAAGAAGAAAACCAGTGTCCCCAACATACGCCCTCCTTTGATGTTGAATGACTGACACAAACTAATGACCAGCTTTTTAAGTGAGTCCGCGATCAGCAAGCCAACGACGGTTATGATTCCGGCAACAATCAGCTTGGGGATCAGCCTGGTTACACCCGCAATCAAATCAGTCAATGCGGCTACGCGCAACATCTCCGTGGCAGCCGTCGCAAAGATCAGGACGATAAAAAAAAATAATATCTGGGCAATGACAGCGCTAATTTTGATTGGTCTGTCCAGGCTTCTTACAAGATCAATTTCGTTCAGTTTCTCTCCGATTCGATCAAGACCAACCTTGGTCAGGATAAGCTGCACTACCTTTTTAGCCAGCTTTGCAACGATAATACCGACAAGCAGAATAATAACCGAACTGACCAACCGGGGAACAAAGCTGACCAGTTGACCGATCAGTCCGGTAACAATATTGATCAAGATTTCCTGAAGATTTGGTATGGAATTCATGGGGTAATAAATTAGAAATAAGACAAAGTACGGCTATGCCTGATCGGTTGGCGACAAACCATTCACGAAGGCTGTCAACACAGCCACGGTATTGTGCGTATACGTATCCACTACCATAAGTACGTTACGCATCAGATCAATTTCTGCGGTGAGATCACTTTTTAAGTCAGGTGGACAACCAACGTCGGAATCCAGCGCTTTGAATGGATTTGTCTTTTCGTTCATATAGTTATCAGCGGAACCAATGTGCCGCTATGATTACACCTATAATCAGCAGAAGACACAGGAGGGCGCTTTCCAGATAATACTTGCGGAGCCTGTCCCGGGATCGTTTCAGTCGCATTTTCACGGCGCTTTCCGTCAAACCGTTCATTTCAGCGATTTCCCGAATGCTGACGTCATCCTGATATTTTAATAACAGCAGGCTACGTTCATCAGGCGGCATATGCTCTAAAGCTTGTTTCAGACGCTGGGCTTCCATCTCAGCAATCTCGGCAAGATTGTCATCAGTAGATTCAATCCGCTCCCAGCCTTCATCACGATACAGCTCGTTTCGATGACTCGCTGACCGGATATGGTCAGTGCAATGATTGTACGTAATCGAATACAGCCATGTAGAAAACTTGGCCTGCTCTTTGAAGCTCCCCAGTTTTACGACAAGCTTTAGAAATATGTCATGCGTCAGATCCTCTGCCTTCGACGCATCTTTCGTAAATGATAGACATTTACGGTAAACTTTATCACAATAGCGCCCGTATAGTCGTTCGAAGTAAACATTCTGCTGTGTTTCTATAAATAGACGAGCCAGCTTTTCATCTGAAAACTCCTTCATTGGTGGTTAGGACAACAAAAACGAATAAAGTAACGCTCATTTATACATGTATATACATACAGCGTCTATTGTTTATCGCCAAGAAAATTGTTGCAGACGGTATGCCACAAAAAAGAGTCTGACTGTAAAGCCAGACTCTTTTTTTGAAAACCCACTAACAAGGCTTCTTTTTAAGGACAACTTCTCAGTTGCTTTAACTAGTTGAATATATACTTAAGTCGTTTATAGTCAAATCTATATAGCAGAATTAGTGTATATACGTACTTAATTCGTTATTGGATTTAAACCAATTGGGGGCTTCGTTTTTTAGCGAAGCCCCCAATTGGTTTACTGATTGTAAACCTACTTAGCCAATAGCAACACGCTTGAATGCTGACACCGTCAGACCCTTACTCACTTTGTCAAGCAGTTGTGCAATCGTCAGCGAGCCATCTTTCACGAACTCCTGATTCAGCAATGTATTCTCTTTGTAGAACTTATTCAGCTTACCCATCGCAATCTTTTCCAGCATTGCTTCGGGCTTGCCTTCCTGACGAGCCTGCTCCTTTCCGATCTCGATTTCACGCTCAACAATCGTAGCATCGACACCATCTTTATCGAGAGCAACAGGCTTCATGGCAGCAATCTGCATCGCTACATCCTTACCTACTTCGGTAACGTCGTTTCCGTTCGTGTTTACCAAACCAACCAATACGCCTAGTTTACCGTTCGAGTGAATGTACGATACAACCTGATCAGCCGATACGGTTTCGAATGATGCCACATCAATTTTCTCACCGATTTTACCCATCAGATCGGTGATATGATCCTGTAGGCTACGGCCATCAGCCTGTGTCGACGACAGCAACGTTGCTTTATCCGTTGCGCCGATAGCCACTGCTGTACTCATAACGGCCATTGCCAGATTCTGGAAATCAGCCACCTTCGAAACGGGTTCCGTTTCACAAGCCAGGGCAATCACTTTACCGCTTTTGCCATCTTCACTGACATGAGCCAGCACGATGCCTTCAGCGGTTGCGTTGTCGGCCCGTTTGTCGGCTATTTTTTGGCCCTGCTTCCGCAGAACTTCTTTTGCTTTGTCAAAATCGCCGTCGGCTTCGGTCAGGGCTTTTTTGCAGTCCATCATACCGGCTCCGGTCTCTTGCC
>JAKONH010000194.1 GCA_022702045.1 Spirosomataceae bacterium | reverse complement strand
AATGATTGGCACGCTGACGCCCGACCGTTTACGGTCCATATCAGCCAGGTGCGGGCAAACGGTATTTTTGTCGAGAAAGGTAACGGACGTTGTAGACACCATGGGAGCGCCCGCCGTAGTAGGGTCTTCACCCAGCAGCCGGGCTACGAGTTCGAGCCATTGCCGGAAACTGTCGGCCTGTCCCTTAATCTCATCACCCTTATGCATGCTAACCACTCGATTACCGCCCACCCGGGTCAGCTCCCGGTCGATCGTGATACCGGCCGCGCAGAAGTTCGGGTAGATTGTACTCCCCAGCGCCATCACCGAGAAATTGAAGCTATTACCAGATTCAGCGGGTAGCTGCCGCAGTTTTTCCAGGAAGTTAATCGCGTTACCGGGCGGCTCACCGTTACCAAAGGTCGATGTAACAATCAATACAAGCTGCTCGTGAGTAAGTTGTGCCGGCTCAAATTCATCGAGTGCCATCACGCGGGGCCGGTGCTGACTCAATCGCCGAGCTGTTTGCCTAGCGTAGCGTTCGGCCGTACCCGTTTCTGATCCGTACAGAATCAATGGTCGGTTGCTGACGACGGGTTCAGTCTCAGCCGTCTCCCCGGCCAACGTCAGGTCATCGTCCAGCACGGCCCATTTGTCGGCGGCATAATGATAGCTGGGTGTCAGGTAAAAATCGCGCATTTCATGATGCCACACCGCCGTGGTGCTGCCGCCAGCCGCCGGCGTTACCCACGACCATTGCGCCGGGCATTCGCGTCCGGCCCGCTTTTCGCGCTGATCGTGAGCCATAAATTGCTGAGACGCCGTCTGATGATCGACCAGCGTTACTTTGGCCTTCGCGAACGAATGTAGTACGGCCGCATTCAGTTCCAGAAACGCCCGATCGCGCCAGAGCGTCTGTTCGGTGGAGGTGTCCAGCCCGATTAACTGCGCAATTCGGGATGCCATGCCGTAGCGTTCATCCTCCCAGAGATTGCGGGCAATTTCGGTCTCCATAAACCAGCCGTTGAACGGCACACACCCATAATCGACCCCGCCGATTTCCAGGTTGAAGTTGGCAATGACCGGAACGGCGCCCCACTGCATGTTCAGGTCGGCCATGCCGGGATATGCCGGATGTTCGATGGGTATCCGCAGCACGTCTGCCGGATCGAATTCGTACCGACGGGGTGCCTGCCCCGGTGCTTCGATCACGATGGGCAGGCAGTCGTACGCGGTTTTGGTCGCGGGTGGGGTCCACCCCTGTCGGACGATGGCCTGCGTCAGCTTCAGATTGGCTTTATCGCCCAGAATGGTTCCGTCGGGCTGTTCGTAGGCAGCAAAGCGAATGTACTGACTGTTCCAGATGCGTGGTCCCCACCGTTCGAGCGGTCGCTTTGGCCGGAACACATTCATGACGACCTGTACATTGCCGCCGTTGGTACCCATGCGCAGGTGTTCGACAATTTCGTTGAACATGTCGTCGGGATCGGTCACGTGCCGCAGGTCGCGCACAACCATATTCCGCCAGGCAATCCGACCGATGCATTTCGACGCGTTTCGCCAAGCCAACTGCGCACCGTAGGCCAGCTCCTCGTAAGTATGCGTATAGGTTCCGGTCGTGCGGATTTCGCGCTCGATCTCGTCGAGTCGACGGGCAAGCGTATCTGGCTCCCACGTCAGTTCGTCGGCTACCTGCCGAATAAAATCGTTGGCCAGTCGAAGCAGTCGCTGCTGATTCAGCATCGGTTGCCGTAGCACGTCGCTGACGCGGTTGAGCAGCACGACCCAGGCCTGTGCTTCAGCATCGGAGAAGGTAGTATTAGCATGGCGCATTACAGCCAATAATGGGTCGGTAACAGCGCCGTATAGTTCAGCCGGGATGCGGTAATTCGCATGGATGCGAGCCAGTTCGCGCAGGTCTTTTTGCACATCCTGCCCAGCTTCGAGCGACCGGATCAGAAAGGTAACTGTCTGCATCAGGTGGCGCGCCAGCGTATCCATGTCGGTGCGGCCAAAATACGGCAACACGTCGGGATGTGTCTGAAACAGCAACTGATAAAATTCTACGCCGTACCCCAGCGGATCAGTTGCCAGCCGATCACCGGTTTCGCGCATCCGACGGACCATATCCGGCGGGATTGCATTATCGTAATGTTGACTGGCTTCCAGCGCGGGCGGCAGAATATGCAGCGAGAAAAAGCGGTACGGCGCCGATTGTACGCCCTTTGCCAGATTCTCCCGGTCGTACTCTTCCAGATAAGGAACGTTGGCCAGCATCCAGCTCCAGACCCGCCGGGCCGTTTGCCAGTGCGACGGACGCATCCCCAATCCTGTCAACTGCGTCAGCAGTGCCCCGGCGGGTTTGGCCTCGTCGGTCGTTGCGGGGTAGACCCCCCGGTAACTTTCGCGCAAAATCTGTTCGCCACGCGGGCGCAACTGCCGGATACTAGCATCGAACAATTCGGCAAACTGGCGCGGAACCTGATCAATCGCGTCGCCGAAGCGGTCGATCAGATCTGGCTCCTCGTGCAACAGCCGTTCCACGAACATCCCGATCAGCATGTCCTGATACGCCAGCAATTTATTCCATATATCCCTGACAATCACTTGTTCGGCGGCTGTCATTGGCGGTATCTCCTGCCTGGTAGCGGGCGTTTCTCCCAGAGTACTCATGTGGGTAGCAACACCCCGCCCCGCCCGCCCGTTCACGGACAGATTCCGATCGGCCCGTCGGC
>JAKONH010000508.1 GCA_022702045.1 Spirosomataceae bacterium | reverse complement strand
TGATAAGATGCAGGCTGAAGATGTGCGCTTCCGCTATGTTATTGATATGGAGTCATTAAAGAACGTGAAATAAGGTTTTCAACACTAGCCGCACGGAGGACACAAAGCCTAAGAATCCGTGTTCTCTGTGCGGCTGATATTGGTACTATTCCTCAGTAGTAACGCCGTGTTTTTTAGCCGCTTTTCGGATACGGTCTTTAATTTGCGCTACTTCGTTAGCCTCGTACTTGTCAGCGTTTCGCTCCTGATTGATGTATGACCATGCCGCCCGTACGTGTTCGGGTGTATCGATAGGATACTTTTTGTTCGTTGGGTCGGCAAAGTCAACATCACCGTATTTATGCTCCCCCTCGGTTGGGTTGACGTCGTTTCGTTCGTGAATTTTGGATTGCGTTGCCATAATCGCTGCTGGTTTATCGTCCGCTTATGCATCGGTAGCGTATTCGACCCAACCAACCCCCCGCCGAAAGGTTCAGCGCACTAAGGCAAACTGACCATGGCTTTGATAACGCCTGCCGACGGGTCCAACCAGCCAGCAAACGTGCCCGCTACTTCATCGAACGTAACCCGGTGTGTGATAAACGTACTGGTATCGATAGCCCCGGTTTTCAAAGCCGTCATTACCTGTTCAAAATCGACGTAGGTGGCATTGCGGCTACTCATAAGCGTGGCTTCACGCTTGTGAAACTCGGGATGGCTAAAGCTGATGGCTCCCCGCTGCAGGCCGACCAGCACGTACCGTCCACCGTGAGCCAGGTACGTGAAGCCCTGCTCAATCGCTTTCAGGCTTCCGGTGGCATCAATCACAACAGTTGCCATATCGCCCCCGGTGATAGCCCGAATCTGCGCGAAGGCATCGTCGGAACGGGCATTCACCGTATGGTCGATGCCCAGTTGCTGTCGGCAAAATCCCAGCCGGTTATCGGCCAGGTCGAGGGCAGTAACGGTTGCACCCGCCAGTTTAGCGAAAGCCATTACGCCCAGTCCGATCGGCCCCGCTCCCATTACCAGCACGTGCTCGCCCGGCTGAACGCCCGCCCGCCGGACACCGTGCGCACCAATTGCCAGTGGCTCAACCAGTGCCAGTTCGTCGAGACTCAACCCGTTACTGGGCAAAAGCGCGTATGCTGGCACGACAAGGTATTCAGTCATTCCCCCGTCGATGTGTACACCCGCTACTTGCAATTGTTCGCAGCAATTGGTTTTACCAGCCCGGCAGGCAACACAATGACCACAGTGGAAGTAAGGCATTACCGTCACGGTTTCGCCGGCGGTAAAGGTCGTGTCCCCGTCAATAGCGACCAGTTCACCCGCCAATTCGTGACCCAATACACGCGGATAGCTGAAGTAAGGCTGCGTACCATCGAAAGCATGCAGATCGGTGCCACAGATGCCCACACGCCGGATACGGACAAGAGCCTGGCCGGATTGCAGGGTGGGCATTTCATCGACGCGGTAGTCGAACTGACCCGGCGTCGTACAGACAAGTGTTTTCATAACGCAATCGTACTTGATGACTCGGAAAGCAGGCTTACCGATGAAACTACCGAATACCAGAAAAGCCCCGTAGTGGGGCTTTCTGTGTTAACTGACTTGGTAATCAACCAAGTCATCCGTGGAAGAAATCCTTCATTTTGTCGAAGAATCCTTTCTCATTCTTGTTTGGCTTGGGTTGGAAATTGGGCGAGTTGCGCAGTTTTTCCAGCATGTTTCGCTCTTCTAACGACAGGCTCTTAGGGGTCCACACATTGACGTGCACCAGCTGATCGCCCCGACCGTAGCCATTCAATTCTTTGATTCCTTTGGCTTTCAGGCGCAGAATACGACCGCTCTGTGTGCCCGGCTCCAGTGTGATGCGGGCTTTCCCATCGATAGTTGGCACTTCAACGCTGGTACCGATCGCGGCATCTACGAAGTTGACATACAGGTCGAACACCACATTGTTACCGTCGCGCTTAAGATCGGGATCTTCCTCCTCCTCAACAACAATCAGCAGGTCACCGGCAACGCCACCGCGGGGCGGTACGTTCCCTTTTCCACCAACCGATAGCTGAATGCCTTCGGCTACGCCCGCCGGAATTTTGAGCGGGATAACGTCTTCCTGCAACACACGCCCTTCACCGAAGCAAACGTCGCAGCGGTCGGTAACGAGCTTACCTTCACCGTTACAGGTCGGACAGGTGCTGGTCGACACCATCTGCCCCAGCATCGTATTGACAACTTTGCGGGTTTGGCCGGTGCCGCTACAGGTCGAGCAGGTCTGCACGGCCGTTCCATTTTTGGAACCGTTGCCGCCACAGGTCGTACAGGTAACGTGCCGCTTCACCTTGATCTTTTTCTCAACGCCGTTGGCGACTTCCTGCAGGTTCAGCTTCAGCTTGATCCGCAAGTCGGACCCACGCCGGACGCGCTGCCGCTGTCCACCGCCCTGCCCACCCCGGAAGAAGCTACCAAAAGGCGAATCATCGCCGAATACATCACCGAACTGGCTGAAAATATCATCCATCGACGGGCCACCAGCGCCGTAGCCGCCCCCAGCCGCACCACCCATCCCGGCATGGCCAAACTGGTCGTAGCGGGCTTTTTTCTGGGGGTCGTTCAGCACGTCATACGCTTCGGCTGCCTCCTTGAATTTTTCTTCGGCGGTGGGGTCGTCCGGGTTCTTGTCAGGGTGATACTTGATCGCCATCTTCCGGTACGCCTTCTTCAGGTCTTCCGCCGAGACGCCTTTATCGACCCCCAGAACTTCGTAATAGTCACGCTTAGTTGCCATGTCTTTCAGTGTTGAATGATAGAATGACTGAATGAGGATAGTGAACCCTATTCAATCATTCAGTCATTCTATCATTCGCCATTAATTTCCTACTATCACTTTGGCGAAGCGGATTACCTTATCGTTAAGGTAATAGCCTTTCTCCACCTCG
>JAKONH010000175.1 GCA_022702045.1 Spirosomataceae bacterium | reverse complement strand
GTCAAAATAAGAGCTTCCAGCTATTAAAGAACAAGTCCTGTCCGGGCTGACCCGACCAGTGTTTACTTTCTTCCATTGGCTCATCGAGCGTGCTTTCTTTCTGGCGTACAATTGCCGAGACGCCTTCTTCGGCTAGTGACCGGCAGATGTTCCGTACGCTCTGATCGCACGGCCCGGCCCGCATGCTGATGGTTTTGTTTTCCTGTTTCATGGTCGTTTACTGGTTTAGTTGTTTGCACATGCAAAAAAAAATCGTACTCTATCGAGCCATAGCCTCACCCGTTAGCAGTCGTCAGTCAGTGATTTAGCAGCCTGAAAGACCTGCTTGGTTAGCTGACAAACATTGGTCTCACCGATAGCCGCTGCGTATCGCTGCCCGACCCGATTCCAGGCGTCGTTGATATCAGCCTGCAAAGCCTCGCCTGCCGTAGTTGGCAAAATGAGCGTTTTCTTCCCTTCCGACTCGCGCCGGACAAGCTGTTTCTGCTCCAGTTTTTCAACCAACCGAGTAATCGTTGAGGGCGTCAGATACAGCGTGTCACTCAACACCGACGGTGTGATGCCGGGCTGATTGATGACTTCCGACAACAGGTACGCGTGCGAATAAGATAAACCGACCCGGCCAAATTCTTCGTCGCCAATAGCGGTGATCGCCCGCGCCAGTGCGTTTGCCGAAAATAGTAGACAGGCACTAAACCGTGTTCCATTCTTTTCGCCACTCCCTGCTTTACACTCACTTACTACGTCCATTGCCGTACTTGTTGTTTGCGTGATACAAAGATACAAATCATATTTGTATGTGCAAACAAAAATTATAGAAGAAAGAAAAAAGAGGCAAGAAAAAAGAGTAAGGATCCGACCCTTCTCTCATCTCGTCTCTTTCTTCTCACTTTAACGGCAAATGCACCTCCGCCATCATACAGCGGGCCGAACCGCCCCCATTTCCTTCGATTACATGCAGGTCGAAATGGACGGGATTGGCATATTCGCCGAGTAAGCTGATTTGCTGCGGAGTAAGTGATTCGAAGGCCTGTGTCGACATAACCAGCAATTTGTTTCCCTTCCGAGCTTTCACTTGCAGTACGTTACCAGCAAAATGGGCCATCTGCTCCATCGTGATCTCGACCATACGCTTGCCCAGTGATTCCAGTTCCTGCCGTACCATCAGCCGCTCGTCGGGGTCAGCAATAGCCGATAGACAGACGATCGCGAACGTATCACCAATCGACATCAGCACGTTGGTGTGGTAAATGGGTATGCCATTCGCATCAACCGCGTGGAACGAGAGGGTTCTGTACCCCGTTTGTTTGCCGAACTCAGCCAGCACATCCGCGTCCGTGCGGGGCGACAGGCAGGCAAAGGCAACTTTGTTCATCCGATCAAGGACCAGACTGCCCGTACCTTCTAAAAATTTGCCTTCCTGCTCAAAATGTGTCAGGTCAACGACACGGGCGACTTGGTATTTTTTGGCCAGTTCATCAATGATGTCCTGCCGCCGTTCGGGCCGGCGGTTTTCAGCCTGCATCGGATACAACACTACCGTTCCGCTGGCGTGGAACGACACCCAATTGTTCGGAAAAAGCGAATCAGGCGTGTGCGGTTCGTCGGTATCGTCGTAGACCAGCACGTCTACGCCACTCGCTTTCAGTTGCTGCACCATATCGTCGAACTCCTGCCGGGCATCAGCTTGCGCGACATCGTTGGTCCGGGCCGCCATTTCACTATTCTGAAAAGTATTGGACTCAGCCGTCTGCTGGTTGAACCCGAACCGAACCGGGCGAATCATGAGAATGGTAGACGTTGCCTGTGATTGCATATGGGGTAAACAAGTGGTCAATGAAGCCAGAAACCATACGTATCGAACTGGCTTCCGGCTTAAAAGTACGCAAAAAGACGGCTTTATTGTCAGCGTTCTGTAGCGTAGTCACTATATAGCGTCCCGGAGTAGCGGAAGGCTCATGCAGTGCGACCCACCCCGCGCCCGGCTCAGTTCGGCGGAGGGCAACATAATAAACGTTTTTTCAATTGTATCCGGCGACGATTCGCCCCGTTCGAAGCGCTGTAGCAATTCAGCCGCGCCAACCACGTCGAAGCCCGCTTCCCGGAATGCTTCAGCCGTTTTATCATTTCGGTCGTAGCCTACCACGACGCCGTCTTTCAGCGCCAGCAGGTTGCAGGAATCCGTCCACTGTTCACGCGCACCAAACGGAAATTCATCGTTACCTGAATAAATAAACCGGACGGGCTCCGTAGCGCCCAAATCGTTGCGGCTGATGCTGACCAGCAAATCTTCAAGGTTCTCAATCTCAACGGGTTTCTGCTCCTGTCCTTTCGTAAACTGAAGAATTTTCAGCTCCTCCGACAGGTCTTTGGCCGCAAAGAAATGAAGCACATCGCGCTTACGGGTTTCATCACCGGTGCGGCCCAGTGAGCGTAGCAACACCCATGTGTTGCGGCTTACCTGCGTAAACACCGTGTCGATATGCATGTAATCGCGCTTCTTCGGAATCTTGATGATCGTCACCGTATCAACCAGATTCCGGTCGAAAACCAGTTGCATCACCTGCTGAGCCGCATAAAGCGTCGTGCGCTCACTGACACCGACCAATAAGTGACGTGGTGTAATCATCATTACGTCGCCCCCTTCCAGCGTCGAGCGGGTCAGGTCACGATTCAGATCGGCGTCGGGCAGCAGAAAGGCATGTTCGTTATCGGGTATCTCGATGATCTTGTCGCGACACTGGGCAAACAGCGGGTGGTTGAAAAAGATGTACTGGGCCAGCAAAGCCTCGCGTGTCC
>JAKONH010000157.1 GCA_022702045.1 Spirosomataceae bacterium | reverse complement strand
TTCAGGCGTGGGGGAAGCCATAACTGAGCGAACGGATTAATGTAGCGTACTGGCTTAACGATAATCGCCCGGATTCTTATACTTACGGATTGTTTTTTCCGGAAAATGCGTTGTCAGTCAGGTCGCTACGCCTGTGCTGTTTAGAAAAGGTGTACCTTTGCGGCCCGTTTATCATTAGTTTACGATTTTCGATTTACTGTTTAAGGACTAGAAATTCGTTAGTTTATTGATTTCTAGTTCATTAGACGCTCTTCCAAACAGTACTACTTACTGTATTTTTCCATGAATCAGGATTCAGACTCGAACGACCGCTTTGACGGTCCCAAGTTCGATGGCCCGCGCCGGGATGGTCAGCGGCCTACACGTTCTACCGATCGTCGGGATGACGATACTCGGCCACGTTTCAACCGGGACAGCAGCGCCCGTGACAACAATACTGACCAGCCCAGGAGTGGCGACTTCCAGAGTGGCGATTCACGTTTCGGCCGGGACAACCGCAACGACAAGTCCCGTTCCGACCGCCGTAGTGACGACATTCGTCCTCGTTTCAACCATGATAACGAGCGTCCACGGAATGGCGACTCCCGGAACGGTGAGCCACGCCCAGAACGGCGTAGCGATGACAGCCGCCCACGCTTTAACCGGGATAACGATGAACGGCCCCGGAGTAGCGACTCCCGGAGTGGCGACTTACGTAACAGCGCCCCCCGTTTTAGCCGGGATAACGACAGAACAAACGATCGCTCGCGAAATAGCGATTCCCGGAATGGCGATTCCCGGAATGGCGATTCCCGGTTTAGCCGTCGCAACGACGAGCAGGCTGGTGATCGGCCCCGTTTCAATCGCGACAATGATTCCCGGAGTGGAAGCTCCCGGAGTGGAAGCTCCCGGAGTGGCGACTCCCGGAGCAGTGACTCGCGGAATAGCGATTCTCGGAGCAGCAACCCGCGTTTCAACCGCGATGACCGTAATACCGACCGGTTCCAAAGTGGTGGTTTTCGGAGGGATAACGATTCCCGGAGTGGAAGCTTCCGGAATGGCGATTCCCGGAATGGCGACTCACGTTTTAACCGCAACGATAACGACCGGCCTCGATTTAACCGGGATACGAACGAACGTAGCGGCAGCTCGGACCGGCCCCGGAACTTTAGCCGGGATGATCGTAACAACGACCGGCCCCAACGCAGTGGCGACTCCCGGAGTGGCGACTCCCGGAGTGGCGACTCCCGCTTCAACCGGGACGATGCAAAGCCCCGCTTTTCGCGCGATACCGATCGGAGCACTGACCGGCGCGGTGGCCACACTCAGGACAGCGACGAGCGGTTTACCAGCAAGCAACGCAAGGAATCAGGCGAACGGCGCACGGGTCAGTACGACAAAGCACCTGACTATGAACGCGAAACCACGCGCCTGACCCGCCCTTACGACAAACGTGACCCACGGAACAGCCGGATGAAAGCGTCGGCTAAAACCGAGTCGTCGGAGCCGAAGCAACCCAGCGAACCAGGTGTCATGCGTTTAAACCGCTACATTGCCAACGCTGGTGTATGCTCACGCCGGGAAGCCGACGAACTCATCGAACGGGGTGATATTTCGGTAAACGGTAAGGTTGTTGTCGAAATGGGCTACAAAGTGAAGCCAGGCGACACAGTGAAGCACGGCACGAAAGTGCTCAACCCGGAGAAATTCATTTACGTACTGCTCAATAAGCCGAAAGACTTTATCACTACGACGGAAGATCCTGAGGAGCGCCGGACGGTAATGGAGTTGGTAGCCGACGCGGGTCCGTTCCGCATCTACCCGGTTGGCCGACTCGACCGCAATACAACGGGTCTGCTGCTGCTGACCAACGACGGTGAACTGGCCGATAAGCTGACCCACCCGTCGAACAACATTCGTAAGATTTACCAGGTCGAACTCGACAAACCAATTACAGAAGAGCATTTCGAAACGCTGCGCAAAGGCATCACGCTGGAAGATGGTCTTATCAAGCCGGACGCGTTGAGTATCGTCACGCCGGATGCCTACGTGGTTGGTATCGAAATTCACTCGGGCCGCAACCGCATCGTACGCCGGATGTTTGAGCACCTCGGCTACGAAGTCACCAAGCTCGACCGTACGACCTATGCCGGTCTGACCAAGAAAGAACTGCCCCGTGGCAAATGGCGCTTTCTCGAACCAAAGGAAGTCGTCAAGCTGAAATATTTTAACTAGGGATTGAATGACGGAGTGCTAGAATGATTGAATGTGAGTTATACCAACTTATTCAATCGTTCTAGCACTCCGTCATTCGTCATTTTACTCCATGAACCATCTCTTCCCCTACATTGAACGGACGCTGGTTCAGCCAGACGTTAGTATCAACGAGCAGTACGCCGTCCTGGACGAGGTTACGCAGTTGGGGCTGGCGGGGCTGACCGTGGCACCGTTCTGGGTGAAGAAGATGCGTCAGGAATTGGGCGACACTCACCCGGCCGTATTATCGGCGGTTATTGGCTTTCCGTATGGGTATCAACGGACCGAAGTCAAACAACTTGAGCTGGAGCTAGCCCTGAAAGACGGCGTAACAGAAGTGGAGGTTGTGCTGAATACGTCGGCCCTGTTGTCGCCGACATCGGTCTGGCTTAAGATCGAACTGGCTAAGCTGGTAGCCGTGGCTCACGCGCGGGAACGACTGCTAACGGTGATTCTGGATACCGACCTCCTCGATACTGAACAAGCTGAACGCATGATTCGGCTGGCCACCGACGCAGGTACCGATTTCATCAAAAATGGTACGGGTGTTACGGGTAAGCCGTTTGGTCTCGAACGGGCTCGCTGGTTTCGTCAGACTGTTCCCCAGTCGGTAGGCGTAAAAATCGTTGCTGACGGCGCTTCCGAAGCCGATCTAGACAGCCTCGTACAAGCCGGCGTCGAACGGCTGGCGCTAAGTAGCCGCATCAGTTTGTAACCGGCCAATCCGCGTTTGAAACGCTAGTCATCAGGCTTCTTACCAGCACCAGAAATTTTATAGAAAAAGTAGTGTAGCTAACAGGATTTTTTGCGTCAGCCTGTCTTTACCTGGTGAACAGAGCGTTCAAGCGCATCCTGTTCGCTTTTTTGTATCACTCTTTTCCATCCAATGACTCTTCGTTTCTTCCGCCCTGCTGTCTGGCTTCTGGTCCTGGCAGGGGCCGTTCAGGCTATCGCGTCGGCTCCCAAACGCGAATTCTACCAACTCAAAATCTACCACGTCCGCGACGCCAATCAGAAAAGTCGACTGGAGACGTATCTGCAGAAAGCGTACTTGCCGGCACTACACCGGGCGGGTATCAAACAGGTTGGTGTGTTCGTGCCGAACACCGGTGCCGACTCACTACTCTACGTCCTGACACCGTTCAAATCGGTCGATCAGTTTTCGGCCCTGTCGGAAATGCTGATGAAAGACAAGCAGTATACCACTGATGCAGCCGAGTACATCAACGCTCCCTTCGACCAGCCCTACTATAGCCGCTTTGAGTCGGTGCTGATGCAGGCGTTTGCGACCATGCCAGCTCTTGTCACGCCGGGTCTGACGGGTAACCGTGCCGATCGGGTGTACGAGCTACGTAGCTACGAAGCGGCTACCGAGAAGCTGCACGAAGCCAAGGTAGCCCAGTTCAACAATGGTGAGCTTGCCATTTTCAAACGGCTGGGTTTCAACACCGTGTTCTGCGGACAGGTGCAGGCTGGCGGCAAGATGCCAAACATGTACTACATGACGTCATTTACCGATAAGGCCGATCGCGATGCGCATTGGAAAGCATTCGGAGCCGCCCCTGCCTGGAAAACACTGAACTCACTGCCTGAGTACGCCCACAACTTCATGCGGGCCGACACCTATCTGCTGCATCCAACAGCCTATTCAGATTACTGATAACAGCACCTGACCTTATAGCTAAAAGCCGCCGTGAGCATCGAATCGATGCTCACGGCGGCTTTTTTCCGGGATGACAAGACTGATTATTCGCAACGCATGCTATACCAGGAACGTTACGGTTTTACAGCAATCGTTCGTGAAACGGTAACGTCTTTGGTAGCCCGTATATCATCGGAAGACGCACCGATCATTAGGGCAAAATCACCTTTTTCCACCAGCCATTTCTGGTCAGGGTTGAACAGCTTCAGATCGTCGGCATGAAGGACAAACGTGATGGTTTTCTGTTCTCCCGCTTTTAGGGGCACCCGTTCGAACGCTTTTAACTGCTTCACCGGCCCGACCACTGAACTAACCTTGTCGGTAACGTACAGCTGAACGACTTCGTCGCCGTCGCGGCTCCCTGTATTCTTCACGGCTACAGTAACAGTAACGGTAACATCGTCGGTCCGCTCCGCAACGGTCGCATTCAGGTCACTGTACGCAAACTGCGTGTAACTCAGCCCATAACCGAACGGATATAAGGGTTTTGTATCCATTTCCACGTAATCGTGTCGGGTCGGCACTTTGTAATTGTAGTAGACGGGTAGTTGCCCAACAGACTTCGGAATCGAAATGGGTAAGCGACCGGCCGGATTATAATCGCCGAACAGCACGTCGGCGATGGCATTACCCCCCTCCTGTCCCGGATACCAGGCCGTAACGATAGCTGGCACGTGCGCAGCGGGCCAGTTCAAATTCAGGGGGCGGCCTTCGATCATTACCAGCACAACAGGCTTACCAGTCTGCATGACAGCTTTCAGCAGATCGAGCTGTTTTCCCAGCAGATCCAGGCTGGTCCGGTCGAAGCCTTCCCCACTTTCCATATCGCTGACAATACCTTCACCCGCTTTCACTGTTGCAGCTCCGGTGCTCTGGTATTCGGTCTTGAAATCACGCGCGCTGGAACCACCTAACACCACGACAGTCACGTCGGCCTGTTGCGCGGCTTTTACCGCTTCGGTAAGGTTGGCAGTCGTCGTGTCACGGATGGCGCAGCCCTTGACGTACGTAATTTCAGTCTGATTACCCAGTTTGTTTTTGATACCCTGCAATACCGTCACCACGTTTCCATCGGCCTGTGGGGCGGTGTAGTCGCCGAGTTGGTTGTACACGTTGTCGGCGTTGGGTCCGATGACGGCGATGCGCTTGGTCTGCCGGTTCAGAGGCAACAGATTATTCTCGTTTTTCAGCAATACGACTGACTCCTGCGCCACCCGCCGGGCCAGATTGACATGCTCCGCCGTTCGCACATTCGCAGCCGCTTTTTCGGGTGAAACGTAGGGCTTATCAAACAGGCCAAGCTGAAATTTCTGACGCAGCACATGACTTACGGCGGTATCCAGTACCGCCTGCGTTATCAGTCCCTTCTTTACCGCATCGAGCAGCGACTTGCCGAATCCGTACCCGCTCAAGTCGGCATCCAGCCCGGCATTGATCGCCATGGCTGCAGCTTCTGTTGCATTGGTAGCTGTACGATGGTTACTATGCAGTCCCGAAATACTACCCAGATCAGACACCGAAAAGCCCTGGAAACCCCACTGATTGCGCAGAATGGTCTTCAACAACAACGGATTTGCCGTACAGGGCACCCCGTCGATCGAGTTATAAGCCGTCATGATTGACCGGGCACCGGCTTTCACCGCAGCCCGAAACGGCGGCAAATACACTTGGTACAACTCCCGCATACCAGTGGCTACGCTGCCGCCATTATGCCCACCTTCGGGTACGCCGTAAGCCGCAAAGTGCTTCAGCGTCGAGATAATATTGACGTCACTATTGATCTGGTTACCCTGAAAACCCGTTACCATCGCAACACCCATCCGACTGTTTAGCACCGGGTCTTCGCCGTATGTTTCTTCCACGCGTGACCAGCGCGGCTCGCGAGCCAGATCGAGGACAGGACCGTACCCATCGTGAGCGCCCTGCAACCGGACTTCCTTGGCAATGCTGGTAGCCATCTGCTTGATTAGTGCCGGATTCCAGGTACTTCCTTGCCCCAGCGCAGTCGGAAATACGGTTGCACCAATAGCCATGTGCCCGTGTGGACACTCTTCCGACAGCAGCATCGGAATGCCTAGCCGTGTATTTTCGATGACGTACTTCTGCAACGCATTGGTAGCCTCGGCTGCCAATGTGGGGTTTAGCCCGTTGGTCAGTGTTTTCTGCGTCCAGGGATCAGCGCGGAGCGTCGCCCAGAGCATCCCGATATGCTGCGTCTGTACGGCCTGTTTGAATTTTTCGCTGGCTGATACGCTGTTTCCCTGACGCTGATACATTTCCCAGCCCAGTAGCGTCGATAACTGCCCAACTTTCTCGTCGACGGTCATACGGCCCAGCAGGTCGCGCACGCGTTTATCGACCGGTACAGCTGCATTTTTGTAAGGCGGGGTGGTAGCTTTCTGCGCGTGGGTTGTCGACAGAAGCAAAGACAAACCGGCCGTTAAAGCCAGCGATCGTGAAGCAGACAATACATTCATTCCGAATGATACGCACAAAATCGGTTGGCCCGACACAATCGGCAGCGTAGCGGCTACCTATTTTAATATTTTTTACAAATGGTACTAATGTGAAAAACTGCTTGACCGATTAGTCAATTGTCGGCACCAATTCACAGTGTGCCTTTATATTGCTTATTCTGTTTACGTTGCCAAAAACCACCCATGAAATCTGTTCACAGTCTTCTTTTCTGTCTTCTTTCGCTTGCCAGTTTTGCGCAACAACCCATTTATCAGGACTTTGACATTGACAGTGCAGCTACCCCACGGGGCGGCATGGACTATTTAACCCTATTTCTGCAAACCAATCTGCGAAAACCGATAAGAGCAGAAGCAGAAGGCATAAGCAGACGCGTATTTGTAACTGGTATCGTCGAGCCGGACGGGCGCATCGCGGAGGTGAGTTTACTAAAATCGCTCCGACCTGACCTTGACCGGGAAGCGTTGCGGGCGTTTCGGTTATTCAACGCCTGGAAGCCGGCCCAAAAAGGCGGTGTTGCCGTACGGCAGGTGGTTAAAATTCAGGTTGTCTTTGCCGCCAACCCACCGTTTCAATACGTCGATGGTAAGCGCATCGACTATTACGGGACTGATCTGAAACTGACGGCCGATTCCGGAGCAGCGCAATACAGGCAGGTGATGCCTATCGACAGTATGGGTATGCCAACCGGATCAATGATCACCTACGAAAAAAATCGGAACAACTGGAAGGAAGTTAGTCGGCTATCACTTGTGCGTCGAAAGAACACCGGGACCAGCGCGTCGGGAAAGCCTACGTATCAGCTTGGCTACCAGAATACAGACAAGCAGTGGGTCAATCGGTCTATGTCGTACGAAATAACCGACGATGGCACGTTAGTCAGCAAGACGCGACACGGTGAAACGTATCAGACGAGTTACCCGACCCGATACTATGATAACGGTATGGTGGCTGAAACAAGCCGCGAGGAAACCGGCCGTATCCTGACGACGTCTTGGTACCCGAACGGACAGATTCAGCAAGTCCGCTTCGACGCGGGGCAGTTTGGGTCAACGTATAAATTCGAGCGTGTTCAAAGCTATTGGGCACCGGATGGCAAGCAGCAGGTCGTCGATGGCAATGGCGACGTCGTTTTTGAATCTCAGCGACCCTCCTATGCCGATCCTTCCCAACAAACGCGCTATACCGAGCGGGGTAGCTACCTGGATGGGAAGCCACAAGGTGTGTGGACGGGACGCTATGCCGACGGCTCGTTCAGCTACGAAGAGACATACGACCGGGGGAAGCTTCAAACGGGTACATCCCATAAAGCCAATCGCCCCAACCTTACGTACACGTTTCGCGAGCAACTTCCGGAATTTCCCGGCGGAACGGGCGGCATCGGGCAGTTCCTGAGCGAGAATCTTGTCTACCCCGTTGATGCGCAACGGAGCGGCCAACAGGGTAAAGTATTAGTAAGCTTTACCGTTTGTACGGATGGTAGCCTGTGCGATTACGATGTAATCCAGCGTGTATCACCATCGATTGATATCGAAGCACTACGCGTCGTCAGGAAGATGAGCGGCAAATGGAAACCCGGCATACAGCGGGGCGAGCCGGCGCGGGTGCGGTTCAGTGTGCCCATCAACTTTTCACTTCACTAAATTACGCCTGGTTTTCAGTTATGAATTTACCGCATGCGCCTTATCAGGCTATTGCAATACCTATCCTCAATCAACCACATGATGAAGTTCATCTTTCTCTTTTCGATTCTCCTTTTTTCCTTCACCAGCTTCAGCCAGCAACCGGTTTACAAAGAATTTGAAGTCGACAGTGCGGCTATGCCAAGGGGGGGCGTCGAGTACGTAGCCCGATTTTTAGCCGCCAATTTGCGCAAACCCATTCAGGCTGCATCGGAAGGCTTGGGCGGCCGCGTACTGGTTCAAGGCGTCGTCGAGCCGGACGGACGCATCACCGACGTTACGCTACTTCGCTCGCTCCGCCCTGATCTGGACCGGGAAGTGCTACGCGTATTTCGCCTGTTCAATGGCTGGAAACCGGCGAAGAAAGACGGGCTAGCCGTGCGCCAGGTGGTGATGTACCCGGTCATGTTTACCCGCAACGCCCCCTTCCCTTACGTAGCTGGTAAGCAAATCACCTATTACAACGCCGATCAAAAGCTAACACTCGATTCTACGACTGCCAAGTATAGGCAGCTTATGCCTGTCGATAGTGCTGGTATTCCAAACGGAGATATGGTTATACACGAGCGTGGCCGAAAGGGTTGGCAGGAGATGACTCGAATTCCGCTTGTTCGGCGGAAAGTACCTGAGCATGGCTCAGTTTCCCGATTCACTACATGGGTGGGGTATAAGAACACCGATAGTCTTTGGTTCGATCATGTATATGGCTTTAACAACAACGGTATACTGATCAGCAAGACAGCTTACTCCAATGGCATACCTACCGGCACCCCAACTTACTATCACGATAACGGTGTTCTGATGGAAACAGACTATGTGGCGGATGGCCGCACTTTTTTCTCATCCTGGTACCCGACCGGGCAAATTCGGCAAGTACGTTTTCAGGAAGAGAACATATCAGGTAAGGGCCATACCGAACAACTAATCAGTTACTGGGAACCCAATGGTAAACAGTCAATCGTTGATGGGAATGGAAAAATTGTCTTCACTGACATAGATCGTTCGCGGATCGACTCGACAAGGCAAGTGCGCTATACGGAGCAGGGTGAGTATATCAACGGAAAGAAACAGGGCCTTTGGACGGGTCAGTACGACGATAACTCATACACCTATGAAGAAATCTACGATAAAGGCGTATTACAATCAGGCAAGTCACAACGAGACGGTAAAGCATCAGTAACGTATACAGAGCGCGAACAGCAACCCGAGTTCCAGGGCGGCAGGCAGGGGTTAGGCCAGTTTTTGGCCAATAATCTGCGTTACCCTTCCGATGCCCAAAAGAAAGGGCAGCAGGGTCGGGTCTTCGTCAGCTTTATCGTGTGCACAGATGGTACACTATGCGATTATGAAGTGCTAAAAGGCGTGTCTCCCTCCGTTGACCGGGAAGCCCTGCGTGTTGTCAAAGCTATGAGCGGCAAGTGGACACCGGGCGTACAACGGGGCGAACGAGTTCGGGTAAAGTATAATCTACCCATCAATTTCACGCTGGAATAGTCTCGTGATTATTTTGACCTGTCTTGAACTGTGAGTCTCGTGATTACTTTGATGGGCTGTGATTCTTTTTTCAATCAAGTAAATCCTTTCAGTATAACCACAGTTCTGACAATCTTGAACTTTGATTTGTGTGACTGATATGATGCACAACGATTTCCAAACTAATCACAGCCCATCAAAGTAATCACGAGACTCACAGTTCAAGACAGGTCAAGACAATCACAGGCTGATGTTCGTACCTTTGCGGGATAACCTTAGTGCTCATGTCGCTCAAGCAAGTTCCCCTTCATTCGATTCATCAACAGGCCGGTGCGAAGATCGTACCGTTTGCGGGCTTTGAGATGCCCGTTCGCTATTCATCCGATCTGGACGAACACAACACGGTCCGCAATGCCGTCGGGGTGTTCGACGTGTCGCACATGGGCGAGTTTATGCTCAAAGGCGAACACGCCATCGACCTGATCAATAAAGTATCAGCCAACGACGCCCGTGCCCTGTACGACGGCAAGGTGCAGTACAGCTACCTGCCCAACGGCAAAGGCGGTATCGTCGACGATCTGCTCGTGTACCGCATCAGTGAGCACGAGTATATGCTGGTCGTCAATGCATCAAACATCGACAAAGACTGGAACTGGATCAGTCAGTACAATACGGACGGGGCCGTAGATATGATTAACATTTCCGATGAGATGAGTCTGTTTGCCGTACAGGGCCCACTGGCCGCGAAAGCGATGCAGTCGCTGACGGAGGAAAATCTCGACGCCATTGGCTACTACACCTTTGTTAAAACCAACTTTGCTGGTTGTGCCAACGTAATCGTGTCGGCAACGGGCTATACGGGTGCGGGTGGTTTTGAGATTTACGTCTCGAACCATCAGGCCGAAGCTGTCTGGAACGCAATCATGGAAGCCGGTGCGCCCTACGGTATCAAACCAATCGGTCTGGGTGCGCGGGATACGCTGCGGCTGGAGATGGGGTACAACCTCTACGGCAACGACATTACCGACGAAACGTCACCCATCGAAGCAGGCCTGGGCTGGGTGACCAAGTTTACACACGACTTCATCGACGCCGACGTACTGAAGCAGCAAAAAGAGCAAGGCGTTCCCCGTAAACTTACCGGCTTTACCATGATTGACCGGGGGATTCCACGCGGCCACTACGAAATCGCCGATGCCAATGGCAACACGATTGGCGACGTTACGTCGGGCACGCAATCGCCAACGCTGGGTAAAGGCATCGGTCTGGGTTATGTACCAACCGCGCTAAGTAAACCCGGCAACACCATCTATATCAAAGTCCGCGACAAACTGTTGCAGGCTGAAGTCATTAAACTTCCTTTCGTACACTAGTCGTCTTGAACTTGTCCTGAACTGTGACTGTCCTGAACTGTGATTACGCTGATTGAGATGATTGACTGTGATTCTATAAAAAATCAAAGTCAATCAAAGTAATCACAAGAATCACAGTTCAGGACAAGTTCAAGACACAAACACCCATTATGAAACAAATCGACGTCTGTCTAACGCCTGACCTACTCGACCTGCACCGCATGGAAAATACCATCGTGGTCGTAGCCGACGTGTTCCGGGCGACGAGTTGCATGGTTACGGCTTTCGCCTACGGTGTAAGAAGTATCGTACCTGTGGCAACTATCGAAGAATGTCAGCGGTATCAGGAGCGCGGCTTTCTGGCAGCGGCTGAACGCAACGCCCGCAAGGTCGAAGGCTTCGAACTCGACAACTCGCCGTTTACCTACATGGACGAGCGTATCCGGGGTCTCGACGTAGCGATGACTACCACCAACGGCACGCTGGCCATCACCAAATCGCGGTCGGCGGTGAAAGTGCTGGTCGGGTCGTTTCTGAACCTGGAAGCCATCGCCAGCTACTTACGCACCGAGCCCTACGATGTGCTGGTGTTGTGTGCCGGCTGGAAAGGCCGGGTTAATCTGGAAGATACGCTCTTTGCCGGAGCACTAGTCGAACGACTAAAAACTAGCTACGCCTTGGCCGAAGACAGCGCTATCATGGCGGGTAGGTTGTATGAGCAGGGCAAAGACAACCTAATTAATTACATGGCCAACGCGTCGCACATCCGGCGGCTGCAAAAGTTGGGTATTCAGAAAGACATCACCTACTGTCTGCAACACGACCTCTACGATGTTATCCCGGTACTGCGCGGCACCTCGTTAGTAGCGATGGAGCCGTGAGCAGCAAACAATAAAAAGGCCCCCAAATTTCCTTTGGGGGCCTTTTTATTGTAGAGACGCGAAGGGTCTCGTCTCAGCAGACGCCAGCAATACCATTCGGTCAATGAGACGCGAGGGATCACCGGTCCGCGCCATGGTGGCCACCGGTGCGGTCTCTACACATTTACAACGACTCACCAAGCAGCCGCTTCAGCTCCAGTTGGTTCAACAGAAGCTGATATTGGAATGTCAGACGGCCGAGTTCGGCTTCTTCGACACCGGTTTCAGCACTTTGCAGCTCAACGTTCGTAATTACGCCATTGCGCAGTCGGGCGTTGGCGATATCGAGCGCCTGCCGGGATTGCAGAACCTGTGTTTCGAGGTTAGCTAATCGGGCCTGATTACTGCGGATGTCAGCGTTCAACTGGGCGATACTCTGGCGCAGCTGTGCATTGGCCGTCTCGACCGCGTAGCGGCTGGCGTTCAGATTCAGTTGCGCGGCCTGATTTTGTAGCTGATACCGCTTACCAGCATATAAGGGAATTGTCAGGGCCACACCAGCGGCTACGTTCGACCGTAGCTGTTCGACATTGAGCGGATAGCCGTTTTTGTACCCAGCCGTACCGCTGAAGCCAAAGTTCGGCATTCCCGCTTTGTTCGTCACCAGAATATCCGTCTCGGCAGCTTTTACACGGTCCTGCGCCAGCAAGACGTCTTTGTTGCCAGCAGCGGCCGCCTGCAGTTGCCCATTTACATCGAACAGCGATACAGCAGCTGTCGTCATACCCAGCTTAAACTGTTGAGCCGCCAGGTTCAGATCGGGGTTCGTATTTCCGGTCAGGAAGGTCAGCTGCGCCACTTGCCGTTCGAGTTGATTTTGCAGCTCAATCTTACGGTTTGTCGATGCCTTTACCCGAACCTGCTGTGTCAGCACATCATATGGTAGTGCATCACCATTCTGTAACCGCTGCGACAACAACCGCACATTGGCACCCGCCGTTCTGATGACCGAATCCTGCACAACGATAGCCTGTTGCAGATAGCCGATACCGTAGTACGCAGCGGCCACCTGATAGCCAATCGTTTGCTGGGTTATCTCGAAGTTCCGGCGCAGAATCTGTACATTAT
>JAKONH010000504.1 GCA_022702045.1 Spirosomataceae bacterium | reverse complement strand
AATTTGTCGTAGTTTTGTCCGGCAAATAACAACACCTGCTATTTGCCATGAGCTTAGATTCCAGCAAGTTTCTGTACGAGGCTCTCACCTACGACGACGTACTGCTTCTGCCCGCTTACTCAGAAGTCCTTCCCCGCGATACCAGCACCGTTTCCCAGCTTACCCGTACCATCCGGCTCAATGTTCCGCTTATTTCGGCGGCTATGGATACCGTGACGGAGTCGGCACTTGCCATTGCGATGGCGCAGGAAGGTGGCATTGGTATCATCCACAAAAACATGAGTGTTGAAGCGCAGGCCGAACAGGTCCGCAAAGTGAAGCGCTCGGAAAGTGGGATGATCATTGACCCCATTACACTTCAGCAAGAATCGTCATTGGCCGACGCGCTCAGGATCATGCGCGAGTTCAAGATTGGCGGTATTCCCGTGGTCGACGCCGATAACAAGCTAGTCGGTATTCTGACCAACCGTGACCTTCGCTTCCAGAGCGACCTGTCGCGCCCAGTCACGGACATTATGACCCGCAAAAACCTGATTACGGCCGATGCGGGGCTGACGCTCGAAGAAGCTGAAAGCATTTTGCAGGAACACCGCATCGAGAAACTACCGATTGTCGATGAGCAGTACAAACTGGTGGGCCTGATTACTTACAAAGACATTCTGAAAAAGAAGAGCCACCCCAACGCCTGCAAAGACGAACTAGGTCGGCTGCGTGTCGGAGCTGCCGTTGGCGTAACTCCAGACCTGACCCGGCGTATCGAAGCCCTCGTCAAAGCGGGTGTCGACGTGATCAGCGTCGATACAGCGCATGGTCACTCGAAAGGCGTGCTAGATGCCGTTCAAAACATCAAACAACAGTTCCCGAACCTACAGGTTATCGCCGGTAACGTCGCGACGGGTGCCGGTGCCAAAGCGCTAGCCGATGCGGGTGCCGATGCCGTGAAAGTCGGTGTTGGTCCGGGTAGTATCTGCACCACGCGTATCATTGCGGGTATCGGTATGCCACAGCTAACGGCCGTTTACGAAGCCGCTCAAGCGCTGCAGGGCACCGGCGTACCCGTTATTGCCGACGGTGGCATTCGCTTTTCGGGCGACATCACCAAAGCTATTGCGGGAGGTGCCAGTACAGTCATGATCGGTTCGTTGCTGGCCGGTACGGAAGAAGCCCCCGGCGAAGTCGTCCTGTACGAAGGTCGTCAGTTCAAGACGTACCGGGGCATGGGTTCGGTGGAAGCCATGGAAGACGGCTCGAAAGACCGGTACTTCCAAGATGCCGAAGACGACATCAAGAAGCTGGTGCCGGAAGGTATCGTTGGCCGGGTGCCGTACAAAGGCCGGGTGTCGGAGATCATCTACCAAATGGTCGGTGGTCTGAAAGCTGGTATGGGCTACTGCGGAGCGGCCGATATCACGACCCTGCAACAGGCGCAGTTTGTGAAGATCACGACGGCCGGTTCGCGCGAAAGCCATCCCCACGACATCCAGATTCAGAAAGAAGCGCCTAACTACTCAGCGCGGTAGAATCGTGGTTTTCGGTTTATAGTAAACGGTTTACTGTGTATTCCGTTGCCTTAGTCATCAGTCAGGAGCCATCCCAATTACGTGGGGTGGCTCTTTCTTTTAACGCGCTTTTACAATGAGGTTAAACTTCCGTGAAATCTGGCATTTTATTACTCATATAACCGGTAGTTAAGCCATCGCAGGCACATTCTCTTCTTTTTGCAGGCAACGAACCCGTTGTCTCAAGGCGTATAACCCATACCATTCCTTATTCGAACTCAAACCTATGAATATCCTTGTGATCGGCGGATGCCATACCGGTAACTACGGCGTTCAGGCCCACCTGAGTTTCGCCCGCCAATGGGCCAACCACCTGGAAATTGCGACGCAGGAGCCGGTTCACCTACGCTGTCTGAGTATGGTCAAGTTAACTCACATCGACAGCCTGGCAACGCAGTATCAGGCTGACCTTCAAGCCGCCGATCTGATTATATTTCAGTTGGGCCACTACGAACTGTCATGGCGACGCCCGTTTCTCGACCTGTTCGATAGCCGTTCGGAGTCGGACCGGAAAATAACCGTCTATCGGGCCGGTACTGTGCCGAAACCGTATCAGGCAACCGAAAAGCTGTACAAAGCAGCTGAGTTGCCGAACCGTAGCCGGTGGCAGGATATGGCTAAAACGACAGCGCTACGGGTCTATAATCGACTATATAGAGACGTCCCCTACCTACACACATTTCGCCATCAGCTAACGGATGCCTTCGACCGACTGGCCACTTTCCGCGACAAAATCATTGTACTGACCCCTTTCCCCACCCTGAATACCCTCGATCAATGGCTGCGCAGCCAATGCCATGCGTTCATCATTGATGCGGCTATTCAGCGTTCGTTCACAGTGGCCGATACATTCGATGCCATCCCATGCCAGCCGACGTTTTTTCAGGCTGACGGCGTTCACCTTAATAGTCTGGGCCACATGGTGCTATCGCTGTTTCTAAGCGAGCTTCCCTGCGTAATGGAATTACGTCAGGAGTCGACCGTAGCCTGAATTGTCAAAACTGTCTGCTAAAACAGCCCGTTATCATACAACCAATCAACTCAACCCAACAGATATGAACTTCCGGTCTATTGGCACTAGCAACCTGTCCGTCGCACCGCTGGCATTCGGTGGCAACGTATTTGGCTGGACAGCGGATAAGCAGACATCATTTGCCTTGCTCGATGCGTTCGTTGATTCAGGCTTCAACCTGATCGACACAGCAGACGTGTATTCACGCTGGGTACCGGGTAATCAGGGGGGTGAATCAGAAACGATTATCGGTGAATGGCTCAGTCAGCATGGCAGTCGTGACAGGGTAGTGATCGCCACAAAGCTGGGGGCTGAAATGGCGCCTGACAAGAAAGGGCTATCGGCCGATTATGTCAAACAGGCCGTCGAAGCCTCACTCAAACGCCTTCAGACGGATTACATCGATCTATACCAAACCCATTTTGACGACCCTGACACTCCTGTCGAGGAAACGCTTGGCGCATTGGCCGATCTGGTGAAAGTAGGGAAAGTCCGCCTGATCGGTGCATCGAACATGACGCCCGACCGACTCGAACGATCGCTGGCTGTCAGTCAGCAGAAGCAGTATCCGCCTTACCAAAGCCTACAGCCCGAATACAATCTGTTCGACCGGGAAGCGTACGAGACCAACTACGAGCCGATCTGTCAGGAAAACGGCTTGGGCGTCATCCCGTACTCGTCGCTGGCGAGTGGGTTTCTGTCTGGTAAATACCGCTCTGAAGCGGATGCATCGAAAAGTCCACGGGGCGGAGGCATCACAAAAAAATACCTTAACAGCCGCGGCCACAAAATTCTGAATGCGCTCGATGACGTTGCCGAGCGCTACAATGCGACGCCCGCGCAGATTTCACTGGCCTGGCTCATAGCCCGCCCGTCCATTACCGCGCCCATCGTCAGTGCATCATCGGTGGATCAGTGGAATGACCTGGCAAAAGCGGCCGAATTATCGCTCGACGCCGAAGCGATTCGACAACTATCAGATGCCAGTGCCTATTAAGGAATAAACGGATTTTTAAACCGCGGAGACACGGAGTACACGACGCCTTGTAGGTTTTCTTTGTGTACGCCGTGTTTCCGCGTTTTAAAACGTATCGTTATCGCTCATGGAAGACGCTATCCACCAATATTACCACGCCATTCATCAACTCAATCCGGCGGTTACAACTGCCGAGTGGGCTTACTTTCAGCGCGGCTTTACGTTCCATACACTCAAGTCTAAGGCCTTTTTCATCGAAGCAGGCAAAAGCAATCATCAGCTCGGGTTCATAACAAGCGGCCTGATCCGGGGCTACTACCTCAACGAACAGGGCGAAGACATCACTACTCTCTTTGTCAGCGAGAAAGGCTGGGCAACGGATTATCCGTCGCTGCTGATGCATCGCCCAAGTCGGTATAACTTCCAATGTCTGGAGCCAACGACACTGATTGCCGTATCGTACGAGCATATTCGGGCTGGCTATGATCGGTTCGTAGGGTTTGAGCGTAACGGTCGCCTGATTGCCGAAACCGTGCTGATGGAGCAGCAGCGCCGAATCGAAAGTTTCCAGTTCGACTCAGCTGAACAACGCTATCTGGACTTTATCAACGGCAATCCGTCGTTGTTTAATCGCATTTCCCTGACGCACCTGTCGTCATACCTGGGTATCGAGCGACCGTCGCTGAGCCGCATTCGCCGAAAAATCGCTGGCCTCTAACGCTTTGTAACTTAGGTTACAATTCATCTGTCGTCGTGTACGGAGCTTTGTATCGAACAAAACACAATGCTCATGTACAATTACATCGTAAAACAGCTGGTAAAAAAGTCGTTCGGCATGGTCAACGAACGGCGCTTCGACGCATTGATCAACGGCATGGCCTTAAACATTCGGCACAGCTTTGCCGGCAACCACGCGCTGGGTGGCGTTCGCCACGATCAGGCGGCCGTGCAGGCCTGGCTGTGTCGGCTGGCCCGCATCCTGCCCACGCTGCATATTACAATCGAGCGCATCGACGTGAAAGGACTACCTCACAACACGCTGGCGATTGTCCGGTGGACGGCGACGGCGACACTGGCGAATGGGGAATCGTACCTGAACAAGGGCGTTCATTTCATCACACTCAAGTGGGGAAAAGCCGTCAACATCGATGTGTATGAGGATACGCTGGCCGTTTTCAACGGACTGGAAGCGCAATTTCAGGCAGGCATAGCCGAAGCCCATGCTCCCCAGATTATCAGCTAGTCAACATTATTCTGGTCCTCATTCCTTCGCCATTCATAAATAAATCGGACGACCATGACATCCATCGCCAAACTCATATCGGGTATTATTATCCTGACTGTACCGACCATCGTCTATGGTGGTTACTTTCTACTGATGGTTCGTTCCGGCTACGACAAAACAGTGCTTACTGACTTTCAGAAAGCGATGTTTCGTGCTGGCCACGCCCATGCCGGTGTATTGGTGCTATTGAGTCTGATCGCTCAGTTACTGCTCGATAACGTACAGCTGAATGCGGCTCTGTTGCTGGCACTACGCATCGCATTTCCGCTGGCGGCAATCCTGGTCAGTGGCGGCTTCTTCGCGTCGGCCATCGGACGCGGTCTTACGCAGCCTACTGGCTTCATCACCATTTTATACGTTGGTGCGTTGCTGCTGGTAGCCAGCTTGATCGTAACGGGTATTGCCCTGGTTTTTTCAACGTAGGAGCACAGAGTACACAGCGCATGGCATGTTCTCTTTGTGTACGCCGTGCCGCTGTGTTGAAAACGCTATTGAATCCGAATTTGGTCACCGACGGCGAAACGCTGCCAATCAGGATTCGACGATCGGAATTGCGACATAGCTGTTTCGATCACCCATTGCTGCGTCAGGTCATCGAACCGGATGTGCTCGATGTACTCGCCCGAATGCGTGGGTAAGTCAGCAACCGTCGTATCGCGTACAATACGGCCCTGTTGCAGGTGAACAACCCGGTCGGCAAGGGCACGCACATCGACATCGTAGTGGCTGACCAGCAACGTAGTGGTACCCCACCGGCGGTGCAAATCGAGCAGAACGGCACGAAGCCCCTGCGACGAGTCAGCATCAAGGGCGGCAAACGGTTCATCGAGCAGCAGCAGTTGCGGCCGACGTATGAGCGCGCGAGCCAGGGCCACCCGCTGCCGCTGCCCCCCCGATAGCCGGGCCGGTTTCTGATCGGCGAATGGCCGAATCCCCGTTATTTCAACAAGTTCGGTAATCAGATCGACTTGTCCGACCGGCGCTGCATAGGTTACGTTTTCACGAACGGTCATGTTCGGAAAGAGCGCCGAATCCTGAAACACGTAACCGATCGATCGCTGTTGGGGTGCCATGTCAATACGCTGTCCCGTGTCAAGCCAGGTTACGTTATCGACCGCAATCCGGCCCTTTGTCGGCTTATCGAGTCCCGCCAGCAACCGTAGCACAGATGTTTTACCCGAACCCGATGGGCCCGTCAGCGCGGTCAGACTCCCGGTTTCAAGAGCTACCTGTACAGTCAGCGCACCAGTACCTTCAGAAAAGAGCCGGGGGATGGTCAGGTCAAACTCGATCATATCGTGACGCGTTTGTTGATGGCGTACACCAGCAGTAAAATAACGAACGACAGGCCCAGCAATAAGGCAGCATAGGCATGCGCTGTCTCGAAATGGAGCAGTTCGACCTCGTCGTAAATAGCAATCGACGCCACTCGTGTTTGCCCCGGCAGGTTACCTCCGATCATTAGTACCAGCCCAAACTCGCCGATTGTATGCGCAAACGACAGGACGACTCCTGTCAGTAAAGCGGGCTTGCAATTTGGCAGTAGCACCCGCCAGAACGTACGGATTGGCGATTGCCCAAGCGTATACGAAGCTTCACGCCAGGAAACCGGCAGATTTTCGAGTCCGGCCTGCACGGGATGTACCATGAACGGTAAACTATACAGAATCGACGCGACGACCAGCCCCTGAAACGAGAACACAAGCTGTAGATCGAACGTACGAAGCAGCCACGCACCCACCCCGCTCGTGGGACTGAACGCCAGCAGCAGGTAAAAGCCAACGACCGACGGCGGTAATACAATGGGCAGACTGACTAATGCTTCCACAACGGGCTTGAGCCGAAACCGGCTGAGTGCCAGCCACCCGGCCAGCGGAATCCCCAGTATGAGCAAAAAGAGCGTTGTGATACCGGCCAGTCGAAGCGTAAGCCAGATTGGTTCCCAGTCGATGGGCATAGGCAGATCAGGTCGTAGGTAGCTTGTAGCCGAATTGCTGAAGAATACGCCGGGCTACCGGACTGTGCAGGAACGTAACAAATTGCTGCGCCAGTTTAGGCTGCGTTGTGCGCTGTAATACAACAACACCCTGTGCGATGGGTTTATAGCCTGCTGACAAATCAATCCAGCGACCTTTCCCCTTCATGGCCGGATCGAGCACTACCGATTTAGCGGTGAAGCATATATCGGCCGCACCTGTCAGCAGATACTGATTCACCTGTGCGATACTTTCCCCGTAAACGATCTTCGGCTGCACGCGCTCGATAAGTTTCCGTTTATTGAGCAACGTCATAGCCGCTTCGCCGTACGGAGCCACTTTCGGATTCGCAATGGCCACATGCCGTACCTTCGGATCAAGCAACACCGACAGATTCGCTGGCAGCGTTAGGTCGCCCATCGTCCAGAGTACCAGCGATCCGTAGGCATATACAACCGGAGCCGATACAGTCAGTTTCTGCTCGTGTAACGCCGTGGGGTAACTCATATCGGCCGACAAAAACACATCGTATGGCGCGCCCTGCTGAATCTGAGTCGTCAGTTTACCCGACGAGCCAACGATGGTTTCCAATTGGTGCCCGGTTTGCTTTTGAAAAGCCGTCTGCAACGTTTCCATGACAAACTGGGCATTAGCGGCTACAGCCACGCGCAGCTTTTGCGCCTGAACCAGTTCCGGTAATAACAGCAGCAGTATAATAAGTCTTTTCATGTACCTGTCAGTAAGCCCTTCGTTATTTCCTGTCAAAAATAACGAGCCCGTACAAATTAACTAGGACAGACTAGCCAACGGGCTCAACCTACGCTGATACATTACCGAGAGCCTCATCTTAATTAGTTTATAATAAGCGTGCAGACCGAATTGATGTTACTTGTCGATAGTCGTCTAATACGCTTTCTATATGGCACCCTTACCCCGTAAAACCCCCTCTCCCTCCTTCGGACCGCTCGTTCCATTACCGGGTAGTGAACGGCCAGCCCCAGCCGCAACGGCAGCGCACCCGGCCAGTCCAGACGAGTTGGTCAACGTAACGATACGACTACGCCGGCGCCAGTCATTAAATGCGCTGGTCAGTCAATCTGCCAGCGTAGTAACGCCGTTGACCCGCTCCGATTACGCCCGCCAGTACGGCGCCAGTCCTGCCGATATGCGCCTGGTTAGCGCGTACGCAGCAGCGAATGACCTAAGTGTCGCGCAGAAAAGTACAGCCCGGCGAACGATAGTGGTGCGTGGTACAATTGCGCAGCTAGGCAAGGCTTTCGGCGTAGCACTGAACGACTACAGGCTATCCGATGGCCGCCTGATTCGTGGACGCGAAGGAGCCGTTATGGTACCTGATAACCTTACTACTATCATCGAGGGTGTTTTCGGACTCGACAACCGCCCGCAGGCACGCGCTCATTTCCAGATATACGGTTCGGGACGCACTACGGGCGTAGCCAATCCACATACTGTTGCAGTGTCGTTCACGCCCCCCCAGCTAGCCAAACTATACAACTACCCAGCCGACCGCACTGGCAAAGGACAGACGATTGCCATTATTGAACTGGGGGGCGGTTATCGGAAAACCGACCTTACCGCTTATTTCAAAAGCCTTGGCCTGACAACTCCGTCAGTAAAAGCCGTATTGGTTGACGGCGGGAAGAACGCTCCTGGTAATGCGAATGGAGCCGACGGCGAAGTCATGCTCGATATTGAGGTGGCAGGCAGTGTAGCGCCCGGTGCCAACATCGTTGTTTATTTCGCCCCCAACACCGATCAGGGTTTTCTGGATGCAATTACGACGGCCCTGCACGATGTCCGCAATAAGCCATCCGTCATATCGATCAGCTGGGGATCAGCTGAAAAGAGCTGGACACCACAGGCGCTCAATTCATTTAACCAGGCCTTTCAATCGGCGGCTGCGCTGGGGGTTACTATCTGCGCGGCTGCTGGCGACACGGGTTCCGACGACAGTGTGGGCGACAAACTGGCGCATGTCGACTTTCCCGCGTCAAGTCCGTTTGTATTGGCCTGTGGCGGCACAAAACTGGTAACGACTCCCGATGGTACGGGCATCAGCAGCGAAACGGTCTGGCATGAAAGCAACACCAGCGCAACAGGTGGTGGTATCAGCGACGTGTTCGACAAACCCGACTATCAGGCTTCAGCAGTTGTTCCTACTTCGGTCAACGACGGCAAGCACGTCGGCCGTGGTGTACCCGATGTTGCTGCCGTTGCCGACCCCGCCACAGGTTACGCTGTCCGGGTAGATGGGCAGAATCTGGTCATTGGCGGAACAAGCGCAGTAGCTCCGCTCATGGCTGGCCTGATCACTCTTATCAATGAGTCCCTCGCTCAGCCGGTGGGCTTTATACATCCTAAAATCTACGCAGTCGCCACTACCTTTCGCGACATTACAGAGGGTGACAACACGACGGTGGCTGGTAAAGGCTACTCAGCCACGACCGGCTGGGACGCCTGTACAGGTTTGGGCGTCGCCGACGGTCAGCAATTAGCTCGCTTGCTGACACGATAACCTGACCCATACGCTACAACAAAGCCCCGCTCCTGGTAGGAAACGGGGCTTTACGAAATCCGTAAACTGTATACCGACTACTTAGAAACTGTATCGGGCTCCCAGTTGCATCTGCCAGCGCGAACCGAGCGGATCGATCGAGTAGGGCGTGGTTGGTCGGCTCCAGCTAAATGTCGGATCGCCAGTGGCTGGGTTACTGGCAGGCGTCAGTCCGATCGATGCTGTCGAGTTGAACGTATTGGGCGAGAAGTAGTAGTAGCCTAGCTTTTTATCGACAAGGTTCAGAAAGTTCAGGATGTCGTACGAGAATTGCAGCGAGTGACCATTGGCCATCTTGATTTCATGCAGGAAACGCAGGTCCATCGTGTTGTTCCAGGGTGTGCGGCCACCATTCCGTTCGGTGAACTGACCCATCCGGCTACTCAGGTAGCTGTCGCTCTGCACGAAGTTCATAAAGTCCTGTGCCTGTGTACCGGTCGGAATCAACCGTTGTGCTTCACTGAGGTCTTTCGGAATGTAGGCCAGGCTGTTGGCTTGGCCTGTACCATCGATAGTCCGGTTGACATAGCCCCACGAGTAAGGCGAGCCCGACTGGAACGAGTAGAACAGGGTTACGGTCGTGGCGTTGTTGGGGTTCCAGTTCTGGCGGTAGTTGACCGTACCAACGATCCGGTGGCGAATGTCGAAGTTCGAGTAAGCCAGCGACGGGTTGTTCGGCGACAGCGACTGGTTCAGCTGCCAGTTCGATTCCATCGAGTTCCGGATGCCGTTGGTCAGGTCGAAGGCTTTACCGTAGGTGTAGGCCGCCGAGAAACCGAAACCAGCCGAGTAGTTTTTCTGAATCTGCGCCGTCAGGCTGTAGCGGTGTCCCTGATTGGTATTCGACAGCAGGTAGGCATTAGCGAAGTTGTTGTCGATACGCTGCGCACCAGCCGCACCCGTCGACGATACGTAGATCGGCTGCTGTTGCTGGGTGTCGTAGCTATAGTACCGGACTACATCTTTCGTGTTGACCTGTTGGAATTTCAGATCCTGAATAACTTTCGTGTACAAGCCTTCCAGTGTGATTTTGTAGCCTTCAATCGTGTAGTCGACGGCCAGGTTACCCCGGAACATCTGCGGCATCTTAAAGTTGTTGTCAATCAGGTCAACCTGCGTCCGGCGAACACCACCGTTAGCCGAGTTGTTGTTGATTGCCAGCGCGCCACCCGGTGACAGCGGATCGCCAACAAGCTTGGTCGTTGCGGTTGCATTGTTATTGAAATCATATGCACCGTAACCAACGCCGTTATTATAGAAGGCGTAACCCAGCCACGCGAAAGGGATACGACCCGTAAACAGACCGGCACCACCCCGGACGATCAGGCTCTTGTCGCCTTTCGCATCGATGAACAGACCCAGGCGGGGCGATATCTGTACGTTATTCAGGTACGAATTCGTGATCTGGTTCAGCGGAGTATATGTGTAGGTCGTGCCGTAGTTCGGATCACCAGCCGATGCCGCTACCTGTGGGCTCAGCGTCGGCTTGTTCGGCAGACCCGTGTAGTCCAGGCGGATACCCGGCGACAGTTTAACGCGGTCACTTATCCGAATATCATCCTGTGCATAAAGGCTGAACAGGTTGACGTTGAAATGAGCGTATGGATTGTTGAACTGATTGTCGAGGTTGTTGCTGGCATCAGCAAACGGATATGAACCCCGCACCCGGTTGGGCAGGTTGATCAGGAAGTTCTGAACGCCGTCGCGGGCAGATGTACCCGTAGCAGCGTTTGCCGCTGTTCCCGCATACGAAATACGGCCGTTAGGCGAGTTGACAAAGCCATAATCGATCGTATACAGCTCGTTGTGTGTACCCACGGTAAAGGTGTTGATGCCTTTATAGAAGGTGAAGTTGTCCGTGATCTCGAATGTCTTCTGACGCAGATTGAACACCGAAGCCTCACGGTCGTTACCCAGGAAGATGGTTCCGCCATTGTAAGCAATTTCAACCTGCGGGAACGTACGCACGTTTGACAACGTCGTACGGTAATCATGTACCGTCGAATACCCAACGATCAGGCTGTTCGACGCCTGACCCAGTTGCGTTTTCAGTTCAGCAACCGTGCTCGTCTGATTGTTGTTCTGACGGAAGTCGATGCTGCCGAAGCGAAAGTTAGCTGCGTCGCGCTCCAGGTTGGTGGCTTCCGAGAAAACCGTGTTGTTACGAATACTCAACTGGTTCTTCGCATTGATATTCCAGTCGAGCCGGTTGAAGAACTTCGTGCTCTTCGAATAAATCGAATAATCACCGTACGAACCAGCATCCAGACCATAGTTTGTCCGGACGAAATCCGAAATCTGTTGTGCAACAGCCACATCTTTAATTAGTGACGAAGGCGAACCAGCCTGGAACTGTACGGGATCCTGACGGTTCGTGATTTCTTCATTCGTGAAGAAGAACAGCTTGTCTTTAATCAGCGGGAAGCCCACCCGGACACCTGCCTGGTATTCGTGGAAAGTACTGGGCAGCTTTTCTTTCGCATCCGACGCACCATTCCAGGCCCCCGTCAGAGCCGCGTTACGACCGAAGCCGTAGACCGAACCCGTCACTTTATTGGTACCACTGCGCGTTACAGCGTTGACCGAACCACCCAGGAAGTTACCCAGTCGTACGTCGAACGGCGCAACGGCAACCTGAATGTCCTGAATAGCGTCAAGGCTGACCGGGTTGGTACGCGTACTCGAACCGGGCTGTCCCGACGAACCCGTCGAACCGCCCAGCGACGGGCTAAAGCCGATAGCGTCATTGTTGATTGCTCCATCGATCGTTACGTTGTTGTACCGGAAGTTGGTACCGGCAAACGAGTTCTGGTTGTTGACCTGTGGCGATAGCCGGGTCATGTCGGTCATGCTACGCGAGATGGTCGGCAGTCGGCGAATTGCTTCGCTGCCGACGTTGATACCCGCCCCTTCACGTTCACCGCCCCGGCTACCTTTCACGACAACTTCACTCAGTGTGGCGCTGGCATCTTCCATGACAATGTTCAGGTCAGTCGTTTCGCCCAGTTGAAGCGTTACGCCCGAACGGGTAGTCGTTTTGAAACTGACATACGAGTAGGTGATTTCGTAGGGGCCACCCGCCGTCATATTGTTAATTCGGTAGCGGCCATCGGCATCGGTAACCGTAGCATAGCGTGTGCCGGTAGGTGTGTAGAGCGCCTGGACGGTTGCACCGATCAGACTTTCTTTTTTTGCGTCAGTAACACGACCTGTCAGGCCGCTCGTCGTAACCTGCGCCCAGGTTAACGTACTCAGTAATAAAAAAACTAGCGTAAAGCTGTAGCGTATCATGCAGTACCCCATATTGGTTGGCGCTGCAAAGTTCCGCCGGGGGTATTGCCTGTATATTATTTCAATATTAACAAGACCAGCAAGTTAATTAAAAGACGATTAACAAAGTATAGTTATAGTATTGACTTTGCAGACTTGTAATCACCACTAAAAAGCCCGCTACTCCATGAAAGGACAGCGGGCTTTTCGGCTACTGTGGTTTTGTACTTACAACTTCTCCTTCACAACGCGGGCATCTTTTTTCACTTCGTCTTTCAGCAGTTTACCCTCTTCCTTCACCCGGGCTTTGCGATCCGCTTTAAGGGCGTCTTTTGCCCCAGCCATCTTGTCCATTTTACGGGCGTCGCGGTTGGCCTGCAAGGCGGCTTTGTCAACAGCTATGTCCGTTTTCGCTTCAGCAACGGCAGCTTTCTTTTTTAGTTTGCCGTCCTGCGCCTGTGTCATGGTCAAACTTGCGCTCAGGGCGATAAGCAGTGCGGTGGCAATACGACCGATTTTCATAATTTGTCTGTTTCTGGTCGATGGTGGTTTGTTCGATCCAGTACATCCTTTAACTAATAACTCTGATTGATAGGCAGTTAAAAGACTGTTAAACTTGTTTCTCACCACACAATCAGCTGATTGACTCATGTATCTCCAGGACGAGCCAATCAGCCCTGAACGCTATGGCAAATCAGCTTAAGCCTGGGCAAGTCCACTACGCTATCGGCCCGAAAGAAACAACTCGCGGCAGCGTTCATACGCGGCTATATCTGTCTTAAGTACACTATTATTCGCACTATCCTTGCTATTTATCGCCCTTTTCCGTACTTTTGTACCAGATTTTACAAGCGGCATCCGTCGCATCTCTGTTTCTCTCCTTTTTTACACGCTGAGTTAGGTCTGACAGAGCCAGTACGGATGTACAGGATGGGTTTCTGTGTGGAGGTTCC
>JAKONH010000094.1 GCA_022702045.1 Spirosomataceae bacterium | reverse complement strand
CGGGAAACGCACACAGTGCAACGCATTCGTAGCTCAATTGGATAGAGCACCTGACTACGGATCAGGAGGTTTGGGGTTCGAATCCCTACGAGTGCACAGAGCCGGTCATCACTGATCGGCTTTTTTGTTTTCTATCAATACGCTGAGTTCAGGCTAAGACAATAAATAAAGGGGTTAAATTCAGTCGTAGTCTAATAGAGCAAGCCTACCACAAGTCCGTTGCGACGATTTGCAGCTCATCTCGGCTTCCATTTCCAGCTACATCGGCTAGAAACAAGCATAATACCTCCCTACTCAGTACTTCACTTACAATCCGGATTAGAATTTTAAAGGCTTGTTCGGCATAGTCTCTGTACGTGTCCAGAATTTTGGCTGCGTCTCAGTTACTGGTGAGACGTTCGGCCTTGGCATCCCTCGGTCCATATCTAGGTACGAATCACTCAATGCAGGTAAAAAGACCGTATCACGTACGGCACTAAAAAGCTATAGTCGACCAATCCTTGTTGTTGGCAAAACCGAACGGTCAGATTTGGCGCGCATATACACCAAATCTTTGATACTTAGTAAATATACTTACTATAACCATTAATTATTTACTCAAACTCTACTATACCCATAATGAGTATCATTAATGATTTTTTCAGTGAACAGAAACAAAGACAAGTTGGGGATATTCAACTCGAAATTAAGCGCGAAGCACAGGCAAAGAACGAAGTGAGCACTTTTGAAGCAGAGTCAGCTAACGTAATGCAAAACGTTGTTGTACCCACGATGCATAAAATAGCCGACGAATTAAAAGCTCACGAAGTTATTGCTGCTTTGGACCGACGAATCTACTGGTTGATCTACGCAGATGCCCGACACCTAACTTCATTAACAATAATTTACAACGGTTATCAAATACAGTTCGATGCATTTATTGACCTCGGCCGCAATCGCATAGTCTTCGCCTTCTACAGACAAAATCTAGGAACGGCGCTTACTGGTATGAGCGAACATTGTCTCTCGCATCAACTCACCATTGCAGAAACGACTGAGCAGGAAATAGAGAAAATCTTTGTAGGCTATTTGCTGTCTCTCAATTGATATGTACCAGCAGAGCTTCACTTAAATTAATGGTGCTGAACTCCACTGGGCCGTAGCTATCGGATAGCCAACCCGTTGACATGCACTTTTTCGCACCAGTCGAACGTGACTAGGCATACATTATGTAAATCTATCGCCCGCTCCTAGTAGAATTGGCTGGTCCTGACCCGTTCGGTCAACGACTAGAATTGAGCCTGGTTATCCACTGTCAAGCAAGCTATCATCACTTCAGCACTTTTGTGATTTCGTTGAGCTTTTCCATTTTTTGAACGAAGTCGCCTTTGAGCTGATTGCGGATCGCGGTTAGGTTGTCCAGCGTTTCTTGTAGGCTGTCGGGGAGGATGTCTTCCAGCACTTCCCGGAAGCGCTTGGCAAAGGTTGGCGACTTGCCGTTGGTTGATATGGCAATTTTCAGGTCGCCTTTTTTGACGACCGAACTCAGGTAAAAGTCGCAGAGGTCAGGCGTATCGGCTACGTTGACCAGAATCCGGCGGGCCTTACAGTCGATCTGCACCTGCCGATTCACGTCCTTGTCGTTAGTTCCGACGATGACCAAGTCTTTATCGTTCAGATATAGACTTTCGTACGATTTCTCGATCAGTTCCAGCAGCGGGTACTGCTCGGCCATCTCACGTAGTTCAGCCCGAATTTCGGGGGCTACCAGCGTGACGCGGGCGTCGGGTGAGTTACCGAGCAGGGCCGTTGCTTTTTCCAGCCCCACGTATCCCCCACCTACGATGAGTATGTGCAGGTGATTGGCTTTGACGAAAATCGGAAACAGCGTATTCATAATCGTTCGGTAGGTTAGGGTACAAAAAAACTGCGTACCGTCCAGTTACAAACTTACGGTACGCAGTTACGCGAATGAACAGGTGTTGTTAAAACTTCACACCCACGTTAACGCTCAGAATTCGGCGCTGGGTGTTACTGGTGTTGGCAATTACGTCCGCGAAACCATAGTGGTACGTAAAGCCAATCAGCAGCGGGCCCGCATCGAAACCGAGGTTCGCGATCCCGTTGATCGTAGCGGCCCGGAAATCGCCCGACTGGAAGTTAAACGCATTGTTGTTGACGCCCAGCGGAGCGGCATATTCCGCACCGACTGCCAGACGAACCGCCGAGATACCCCGCTCCGACTGCGCCAGTTTTACTCCGATCAGGGCTGGAATCTGAATGTACTTCTGATCGACGTTTGACGTAATATCTTTTATGCTGGCACCATCGCCAGCCTGGTAGAAATCAGAACTTGAGGTCATGTACTCCGCACCGATCTGACCGTAGACTCGGCCACCACCCCGTACGAAGAAACCAGCCTGATAACCCAGCCGTCCGGCCAACCGGTTCGATTCCACCGTTTCGCCCGCAAAGCGAGTCGAGTTGGCACCAGCGTAGATACCAAAGGTGAAATGCTTGTAGTTTTCGCGACGTTCCCGGCGTTCTTCTACTTCTACACTGCGCTGACCGTCTTCGAATCCTTCATCATAAGCTTTGCTCAGATCACGCTCGTCAAACGTGCGGCCGCGTTCACTACCCCGGCGATCTTCGTACTGGTTGTCGTACCGCCGGTACTCTTCATTACGTCGGTTATAGTCACGACGCGTGTCAATCTCGTCACGCATGCGTCGCTCGTCGTCTTCCCGCATCCGACGTTCATCGCGGGGTGATGGCCGGTCGTTGCGATCATAGCGATCGTCATAGTTGTTGTTGCGTTGGCCGTAGGTAAAGCTTGCGCTACAGACACCGGCAAGCAGCAGGCAAAGTTTTGCAGAGTTTTTCATAGTACGTTGACTTGGTTTTTGTCCGATGGGACTATCTGTTGTCTTAAACCGACCCGTTGGCTGATTGTTTGGCTGTCTTATCGACCTGCCTTTTGTTACTTATTGAAACGGCCACCCCGTTGGGGGTGGCCGTTTTTACGAAGTGATTTATTGACTTAGAATCGGAAACCGAGATTCAGTGCCAGCATACGACGTTTGGTATCAGCACCATTATCGAATACGTTTTGCAGACCCAGGTTGTAGTTAGCGTCCAGCGTGAGCGGTCCGAGGTTGATACCGACACCGGCAAGACCGTTCAGGATGGTGCGGTTCAGATCGTCGCGACCCAGTTGGAAGTTGTTCTGACCAACCGCAACCAGTGCCGCCAGTTCAGCGCCCACCTGCAGACGTACACCCAGCGCACCGCCCAGACGCAAACCGACATAGGCAGGAATAGCGAGGAACGTTTGGTCGATTTGACCACTTGTGTTACCTACAGTCGTACCCGAACCGTTACCCGTACGGATCAAATTCGACGATGAGCGACGGAATTCAGCACCAATTTGACCAAAGACAGTACCTGCCGACCGGCCGTACAGACCAATCTGGTAGCCTAACCGATATGCATTGTCCTGAACTGGCTCGTTGACAAAGCGCGATGCGTTCACACCAGCATAGATACCGAACTTGCCTTCTTTACCCCAAGGGCGATCGTCGTCGTCACGCCGGTTGTTAGTCGACATGTTGTCGTTCGACGTCAACGTTGTGGTGGTCGTGGTTGAACCGTAGGTATTAGTACTTGGCGCTGTTGCTGCGTTGTTGTACGTGCCCGTCATGTTGTCGTTCACGTTGGTCGGTGTGTTGACCGTCGTTGAGCTGACGTTCGTCGCGTCAGTTGATGAGACAGGAGCGGTTGTGTAGTTGTACGACGTGGTGGTGGTCGACGTACTTTCTGTGGTTTGAGCGGTGGCCACACCTGCTGTCAGCAGGATGACCCCTAGTAGTGTAGCTTGCGTTTTCATACGTTGTTAGCTTCTTGACTGATTGTACAAAAAAAGGGTGTAATCGAAATTACACCCCATTAACAGGCCACTACCGGGCAATGTTTTAGACTATTCTCATTTTTGCTTATTTTGACTTACGCCGACATATGACGTATATAGGTCCGTTAAGCCATCCGAAATGCCTTGAATGCATTGATAAGACCATTTGTTGATGCATCGTGACTTTCGATGCTGGTATCATCGTTTAATTCGGGCAAAATACGACTGGCCAGTTGCTTGCCCAGCTCAACACCCCACTGATCGAAGCTGAAGATATCCCAGATAATCCCCTGGGTAAAAATCTTGTGTTCGTACATCGCGATCAGACTACCGAGTGTACGGGGCGTCAGCTTTTTGAATAGAATGGAGTTGGTCGGGCGGTTACCGGAGAACTCTTTGAACGGCGTCAGGAAGGACACCTCGTCGGCATCTTTACCCGATTTTTGCAGTTCGACGGCGACCTCATCGGCCGTCTTCCCATTCATCAGCGCTTGCGTCTGTGCAAAGAAGTTCGCCATCAGAATGTTATGGTGCTCACCGATAGGCCGCTGACTGATGGCGGGTGCCAGAAAATCGCACGGAATCAGCTTGGTACCCTGGTGAATCAGCTGGTAGAACGCGTGCTGTCCGTTGGTGCCGGGTTCACCCCAGATGATCGGCCCCGTCTGCCACGTCACCGGCTTCCCGTCGCGATCGACCGATTTGCCGTTGCTTTCCATGTCGCCCTGCTGAAAATAAGCCGCGAACCGGTGCATGTACTGATCGTATGGCAGGATGGCTTCTGTCTGTGCACCGAAGAAGTTGTTATACCAGATGCCAACCAGCGCCAGCATAACGGGCAGACTCTCCGCTGGGGGTGTATCCCGGAAGTGCAGGTCCATCGCATGACCACCGGCCAGCAGTTCTTCAAAATTGTCGAAGCCAATGTACAGCGCAATCGACAGACCGATAGCCGACCATAGCGAGTAGCGTCCGCCGACCCAGTCCCAGAACCCAAACATATTGGCCGGGTCGATACCGAATTTTTCTACCGCACTCTGGTTAGTCGACAGAGCCGCGAAATGCTTGGCAATGTCGGCTTCCGAGCCACCGTTGTCGAGGAACCACTGCCGCGCCGTCTGCGCATTGGTCATGGTTTCCTGCGTCGTGAAGGTTTTCGACGCGATCAGAAATAGCGTATTCTCGGGTTTAACGCGCTGCAGGGTTTCGTATATATGCACCCCGTCGACGTTCGAAACGAAGTGAACACGCAGCTTCTTATCTTCGGCGTATGGCTTCAGGGCTTCCGTCACCATGACCGGACCAAGATCCGACCCGCCGATACCGATATTGACGACGTCGGTGATGGTGTCGCCGGTGTAGCCTTTCCACGCTCCAGACCGAATGCGCTCGGTGAAGGTTTTCATCCGGTCGAGCACGTCATTGATCGCGGGCATTACGTCTTCACCATCGACCATGATCGGCGTATTGCTTCGATTGCGCAGGGCGACGTGCAGTACGGCCCGGTCTTCGGTGCGGTTGATTTTATCGCCCGAAAACATCCGGCTGATGGCGTCGGCTAGTCCAGCCTGATCGGCCAGTTGCAGCAGCAGGTCGAGCGTCTGTTGCGTGATCCGGTTCTTCGAAAAATCGAGCAGAATATCCTCGAACTGCCGTGTAAACATGTTGAACCGGTCGGAATCTTCGGCGAACAGGTCGCGCATGTGCCGGTCTTTCAACTGATCGTAATGCTCCTGTAGCTGCGAGTAAGCGGGCAGCGCGGTAAAGGGGCGGTTGATAAGCATAGGTCGTTCGGGGTCGTTTGTTCGGCGCGAATATCGGAGGAATTGGGGCAACTCCACGCGCTTTTCCCTAGTTTTGCCCCCTTGTTTTATCCAATTGGTTATTGGACGAATGGCACGCTGATGACGCGAGTAATGCTAATCTGCACGGATTTATTAGTCTTGTCGTAACGAGAAACACTCGACATAGTTTATCATAGATCAGCGAGAATCGGCCGCATCCGCGTCATCAGCGTGCCATTCGTCACTAAAAACATGAATCAGCGAGTAACGTATTCTGTGGTGTTTGGCGTGGTGGGTGCGCTGTTGTTCATTCCGTTTCTGGGTGGTGTGCGTCTGTTCGACTGGGACGAGATCAATTTTGCCGAAGCGGCTCGTGAAATGACCGTGCTGGGCGATTACCTGCGTGTTCATATCGATTTCAAACCGTTTTATGAGAAGCCGCCGTTTTTTTTCTGGTGTCAGGCGCTGCTGATGAACATCTTCGGCGTAGGAGAATTTGCTGCCCGGTTGCCCAATGCAATTTGCGGGATCATCACCCTGATTTACCTGTATAACCTGGGGCACAAGCTGCATGGTCACCGCTTCGGTATCCTGTGGGCGCTGGCGTACCTCGGGTCGATAACGCCCCACCTGTATTTCCGGTCAGGCATCATCGACCCGTTCTTCAACCTATTCATTTTCGCATCGCTGGTCAACGTCATTCTGGCGTCGTGGAAACGCGACCGGCAGGCTGGCCCGATGATCGTTCCCAAGCCGGTGACGTCGTATATGCTGACGGGTGGGCTCGTACTGGGTATTGCCATTCTGACGAAAGGACCGGTGGCGTTGCTGGTAGTGGGGCTGGTACTGGGGGTGTACTGGATACTGGGCCGGTTTCGGTGGTTCATTACCCCGCTACAGTTCATCAGTTTTGCACTGATGGCGGTGCTGCTACCGGCGCTCTGGTTCGGCCTGGAAACCTACCTCCACGGCCCCGCCTTCGGACAGGCCTTCCTGGATTACAGCATCCGGCTGCTCAGCACACCCGATGCCGGGCATGGCGGCTTTCCCTTTTACCATTTCGTCGTGTTGCTGGTCGGCTGTTTCCCCGCGTCGATTTTTAGTATTCGGGGGCAGGGCAACCTGTTTCTCGAACGGAGTTATCAACGCGATTTCCGCCAATGGATGCTGATTCTGTTCTGGGTTGTGCTAATCCTGTTCAGCATTGTGCAGTCCAAAATCGTGCATTACTCGTCGCTGTGCTACTTCCCGCTGACGTATCTGGCCGCTCTGACGCTGTCTCAGCTCGAAACAGGGCGCATCGCGTTCAACGGCTGGCTGCTAACGGGGCTGCTTGTTGTAGGGAGCCTTTTCGTCATTGCGTTCGCGGGAACACCCATTCTGGCGCAGCACATGGACATCGTGCGTGCCTTTGCCGATAAGGATGCATTTTCGCAGGGAAATCTAAACGCTAACGTTCACTGGACACTATGGGCTGCTTTTCCTGGTATCTGGCTGGCAGTTGTCCTGGGCGTCAGCTTGTGGGGTTACACGCACCGGCAGGCCCGTATGGCTACACTAACTCTTTTTGGAGGTACGGCCCTGTTTCTGACGCTGGGGCTCTGGAGTTACGTCGGCCGGATTGAAGGAATTTCACAGGACGCTGCGATGCGCTTTTTCGAGCGGGCACAGGGCAAAGACGTCTACGTTAGCACGTACGATTACCACAGCTACGGCCCTTATTTTTATGCCCGGTCGCAACCGGCTCAAAATAAAAACTATTATAACAAAGAATGGCTACTAACCGGCCCCGTCGATCGGGACGTATGGCTTATACGCAAAGCATCCGACACCCCTACCCGACTTGATTCGTTGCCCGACGTGCGCAGAACCGGCGAAGAGAACGGCTTTGTTTTCTACCTCCGAAAGCGGAAACAATAAAAAAGGAGCGGGGGCCGACATCACTGTCGGCCCCCGCTCCTTTTTAAGTAAATATACTAGTTGCGAGCGTCTTTAACTGAATCGGCCACAGCTTCGCGGTAATCTTTGCGCGCTGAATCCAGTTCTTTTTGCTCATCGCGCACTTCTGAGGTATCCCCGTCGCGTTGCGCTTCAATTACGTCTTCTTTTTGCTCCTGTACTTCTTCTGCTTTGTTCTCTTTTTTTGAATCGCAGCTCGTCAACGATGTTGCGCCGATGAAAGCAAAGCTCAGTGCCAGAATCAGGTGTTTCTTGTTCATGTCAATTGATATGGTTTGTCAGCATGAACAGGCCTAGGTTTGTATTGTTTAAAAATTTTTTTCTACGGCATGCAGATACTACTCAATTCATCATCATCCATAACGAAGGCATTGAAGTCAACCGATCCGCGAATACCGCGCACCGCACCGGCATCATTATGCTGCCAGAGATACAGATTATCACTCGGATAAGTCCGCAGATGAGCTGCTGAATAGTCGGCAATCCAAAGCGGATAATCGTCCAGATTCCCTTTGATATACCGTTTGTACAAACTTCCGTTCGTGTAAATGATGGGTCGAACGTGATAGTGTTCTTCGATCGTTGCCAGCCACAGCCGCAGGCCATTGATAATTGTCGAATCGGATTGCCGATTGACCACTTCAAAATCGACTACCGGCGCAAAATCACCGGATTTCAGCTCGACGCGCCGGATAAAGTTGTTTGCCTGCTTGAGCGGGTCACGCGTGGGATGGTAGAAATGATAGGCCCCACGGCGCAGGTTGGCTTTCAGCGCCCCGTCCCAGTTTCGCTCGAAATGCCGGTCAGACAGGGTAGCGCCTTCCGTTGCTTTGATGAACACAAATTGAAGCCGTACGCCATCCGACTCCACCTGCCGCACCCGTTCCCAGTTGATGCGGTCGTTATGCCGCGACACGTCGATACCGTGAATGGCATAGCGCATGGGAAGCTGTATACCGAACGCACTAACCGGTTTCCAGTCCATCTCCGGTTCTCGGCGAACCTTCCGCACGACGGTAATAATCGTCAGTAACAGCAGCAGCCCGCCCACCAGCCACAACCCATACCGTTCCAGTACAATACGCAGCAGTACTCGTATTCGCATATAACGCTACTCGCTTTTCATCCCGTTTCGGCAAAGGTAATGGACAAACGCCAGTCGGGCGGGGTAATGACCTTCTGATCATTGCCCCGCCCGACTGGCGTTTAAAAAACGTACGTGATTATTCTTTCTCGGCAGGGCCTTCGCTACCTTCCAGCTTCACGATCTTATTATAGAGACCCAACAACAGAAATGGCGCTGCCCACTGCCCTACGAACAGACTGCGATCGCGGTCGCCCTGTGCCTGCAAATACAGCGATACGGCCATCGAGCCGAGTGCTGACCACAGAAACAAGTCTGAAGGAAGTTTAGAGGTTTGCTGTTCAATTGCTTTGGCTATCGGGCCTTCTTTATCGGATGTACCATCGTTTTTCGCCATGACGTGAGTTTGGTTGGTTATACGTTGAGATTAACCGCCCAATCACTCGCAGGGTTTAGAAAAACGTGCCATGTCATCCATTTTTGGCTGAAACTTACTTGTTTGGTTGGGGAGTGGTACGTAAATACGGCTTCACGAACGTAACTCCCTTCGGAAACTTGCCTTCCAGCTGATCGTTCGACACGGCTGGCGTTACGATCACGTCGTCGCCATCTTGCCAGTCGGCGGGGGTAGCGACCTGGTAATCGGCCGTTAGCTGGAGCGAATCAATCACACGTAGCAATTCGTTGAAGTTCCGGCCCGTCGAGGCTGGATAGGTCAGCGTCAGCTTGATTTTCTTGTCAGGTCCAATCACGAATACCGAACGCACCGTCGCTTTTTCGCTGGCATTCGGGTGAATCATGTCGTACAGGGTTGCCACGTTCCGATCCGCATCGGCAATAATCGGAAAGTTTACTTCCGACCCCGTCACGTCTTTAATATCGGGCGTCCAGCGGTTGTGCGAGTCCAGATCGTCGACCGAAACGGCAATTACTTTCACGTTCCGCTTACCGAATTCGTCTTTCAGCAAGGCCGTGCGGCCCAGCTCGGTGGTGCAGACGGGCGTAAAGTCGGCGGGATGCGAAAACAGCATGCCCCATGAGTTGCCCAGCCATTCGTGGAAATGAATGTGGCCCTGTGTTGTATCGGCTTCAAAGTCGGGAGCAATGTCCCCAAGACGGAGTGACATAGTGTTGGCTAGTTTAGTTTACAAACTCTATAAAGTTAATATAGTAACCAAGAAATGTAAAAACCGGCTGTTGACCGGTTTCACGGGGTAAACATATGTACAAACGGGGAAAGTTCAAATCAGCTTCTCCTCAACGGCAATCCGTACCAGTTCGGCGGCATTCCGTACCTGTAGCCGGCGCATCATATTGGCGCGGTGGTTATCGACCGTACGCACGCTCAATTGCAGTCGCTCGGCAATTTCCCGGCTGCTCATCCCATCGACCAGAAACTGGAGAATCTCCTTTTCCTTATTCGACAGACGTGACGGCTGCACGTCGCGCCCCTGCCGGTTGCCTTTTTTCAGCTGCTGCATGTAACCGTTCAGAATGATCGATGCAACGGGAGAGCTATAGTATTTATCCCCCCCGGCAATCATCCGAATGGCTTTGACCATTTCATCCGACGATGAATCCTTGAGAATGTACCCGTATGCGCCAGCTTCGACAGAGCGCAGGATATAATCTTCGTTGTTGTGCATCGACAACATCAGTACCCGAACACTCTTGTGGAGTCGCGAGATAACCTGCGTCGTCTGAATACCCGACATACCGGGCAGTGAAATATCCATCAGCACCAGATCAGGCTGGGTATTATTTGCCTGGTGGTTTTTAAGCTTTTCAAGTGCTTCTTCTCCATCGCTTGCTTCGTCGACTATCTCCAGTCCTTCAGCCTGTTCCAACAACAGTCGGATTCCGTCCCGAACGATCGAGTGATCGTCAACGAGCATCAATTTAGTTGGTGTCATACTGCGCAAATTGCATCTGATAGGGTATGCTGACGCGTAAACGCGTGCCTTTACCCGGTGTTGATTGAATGTTAAGTTTTCCTTTGAGTAACTCCGCCCGTTCGCGAATATTGTGTAGCCCCTGCGAGGGTGTCTCGCGCTCGTCTGATCGGTTTATGGGGCTTATTTCAGTGACGTCGCTGACCAAGAACCCACGTCCATCGTCGGTCACGATCAGATGGATATAGTCGTCACGTTCGATTAATTCAACGACGATGTGGCTTGGTTTACCGTGCCGAAGTGCGTTACTGATGGCTTCCTGTGTCACTCGATAGAGCATTATTTCGACATCCTTATTGAGTCGAAGGCTGCCTTCCATGTGATGCACACAGCTTGTTTCAAAGGTAACGTCAACGCCACTGTTTCGGTTGCTTTCGGTCAGCATTTTCAACGCGGGCAGCACCCCAAAATCGCTCAGCACGGTTGGCATCAGGTCATTGGAAATCGCTCGTATCTCCTGAATCGTCTGCGTAACCAATTGTTTCAGATTAGCCATGTTCCGGTCGTAGCTAATCGTCGGTCTATCACCGGTCGACAGCTGGGCTTTGTGCTGCCGCTTCATAAGGCCTTCCAGCCCCTCCAACTGGAGCTTAATGGCCGTCATCATCTGCCCCAGTCCGTCGTGCAGTTCACGCGACAGTCGCTTTCGTTCTTCCTCCTGCCCCGCAATCAGGTACGACGTACGCATACGTTGCTCGTCGATTTCCCGCTTATATTCCTGTCGGGTAGCTTCGAATAGCTGCTGCCGGGTTTCGTGGAGCGATTGGTTCGCAGTCCGTAGCTGGTGGTTGGCGGCCTTTGTCCGGCTTTCAGCTTCGACAAGCTGGGCAACGGTTTGTCGGAGCCGGGCCGTAGCGGGCCGGATAATGAGCAGACCAATCGCCAGCACCATCAGAATCGTGAACCCGTACAGATACAATTCGATTGTCTGAAGCTGCTGCAACCGGGTTCGCAACTCGCCGTTGTAGAGTTGAATAATACCGTCAATTTTACGTAGAAACGGATTTTCATTAGCTAACAGCAGGTTTAGGCTGGCCTGCGCCTGGGGCGTCCGTATATCGGATACGTTCTGTAGCGTTAGTAAATGCCGGACACCCCGTTGAAGCGCCTGGAACTCGGGCTGTATCGCGCGGTAGAGTTGCTGAACGGTGTCGGAATTGGTCAGATTGATATTCAGGGCGGAAATAGTACCGGCCCGGCCCTGCATGTGCCCTATCTCAAACTCGTGGAATACGGAGCGTAGTTCGGACTGATTGGCCAGGAAGCGATCTTCCTCGTTGCGGTCTGCCATTTGCAACGCCTGCTTGACGATCTGCTGGCTCTGGTGCCGCTGAAAAGCGGTATAGCGAATAAATAGTAGCTCGTTTCGGACTTTACTCAGCCGCCACTGGGTCACAGTCTGCCCAACCGTCAGGAGTACCGACAGAATGACGAGCAATGAAACATATAGCCGAGTGAATCGGAATGGAATTGCCCGCGAGGTTTCCGTGTTATCGTTGAGTAGGTCAGACACAGGCCATTGGAACTGAGTACTGAAAATTGAGTAAATGTAAAGAAAAATTGTAATTTCACCCCACGTTTGTCCTGGTAACATCTGGTAACATAACGCCCATGAATCGTCTTTTCATTCTCCTGCTGGTTAGTCTGACCGTTTTTTCGTTCCGTGCGCCGATCGAGCCTGCACGGCCTGCTACTAACACCACTCCTGTCGCTGCCGAGCCGGTAAAGCTGTCTTGGGAGTTACTGCGCGATGTCACGTTCAAGAAAAAATGGTACGCTGAAGAATCAGTTTACATGCTTTATCCGACTTTCGGACAAGGGGTGCAAAAACTTAACGGTAAAACAGTTGAACTGACGGGCTATGTCTTGCCCGTCGATCTGGAGTCAAATCTGTACGTACTGTCGGCTTTCCCTTATAGCGCCTGTTTCTTCTGCGGTGGTGCCGGGCCTGAATCGGTTGTGTCGCTGAAATTCAAGAAGACTGGCCGTAAGTTCAAAACCGACGAACGGCGGACGTTCCACGGTACGCTGAAACTCAACGCCGACAATATTTACGAGTTGAATTATATCCTGGCCGATGCCGAAATGGTCGAGCAATAAGCCCGTTTATTGTTATACATTTCGGCCCCGCTGGTAGACATCAGCGGGGCCGTTTTTTTTCATATATACGGACCCCTCAACGCTAAATATTAGTCGCACCGCATGCACTGGTCTGACCTATTACCCGTTCCGCCGGGCGCTTTTCCCCTTGGAAAACTTGTTGTGGGACGTACCAAAGCCGCCATTCAGGCTACTCTCGATGCGTCGACCACACCGGGCGAGCGATTTGTACTGGCCGGCGAGTATGATTTCTCAGCCGACCCGGACAAACCGCTTGTTATTCAGAAAAACGTTGAACTCATCGGAACGGCGGGTACCGTGTTTACCGGTAAAAGCACCAGTGGCGCACTGGTCAAGATTCACAGCATCAGCAAGGGGCTGACCCTACGCAACATCACCTTCGTATCTCAGGCACTCACCAGTCCGACGGCTCTGGTCTATTGTAATGAGGAAGGCGACATCAACAACCTGCTTTTCGATACCTGTACGTTTATTGGCCACAAAAACGGCAACTACAATGCACTGGGCATGAACGCCTGGTCGGAGGCTGGCCACAAAGGCGCTCGCTTTACCAACATCACGTTTCAACACTGCAAAGCCTCAGCCGGCCGGATGGGGTATGAGTTACTGAGCCACAAGAACGACGGCGACCCGCGCATCACAAAGCTGCGATTTATCAACTGCCGCGCCGAACAGTGCGGAACGGCCGTCACTGACTATGCCAACACACACGGCATGGGAATTTCAATTTCCGGCGACATTGCCGACGTAATCCTAACCAACCCGGTTTGCATCGACACCCTATTAGGTATTGAACTGGTTGGCACGCGACGGTTCACTGTATCCAACCCCCGAATCAGCAGTCAGCGCGTGGTCAAAACCACCGACAATCAATTGATCCGGTCGACTGGTATTAGCTTGAGCGACGGTGGCAGCCGGGAGCAATCCAGCCGAGACCGGTCCACGCAGGACGGTCGTATCACAGGCGGGGCTATTACGGTGTCGGGACGCGTAATCAATGCCTTCTATGCCGACGACATTACGCTATCAGGCGGTACGCATGTCGGCGGACAACACGCACAACTACAACACGGCACGGGCCTTCGTCTTCTCAATGTCAACCTGGAATGTACTGGTAGCCACTACGTAGCCGAATTCGGGGATGAGCGAAATCTGGTCATCGACGGCGGTAACTGGTCGCGCAAACGGGCAACAGCCGCCCCCCGCTACGAACCACTGTCCTTCGACAAAAGCTGTTCAGGCACCATCCGTAACCTTCATATCTGGACAAACAAAGCCATTAGGAACGGCCAATCCGACAACTATTTCGGCAACGAACCCTTTACCAAAAACTACCTCTATTCTATTAGCCCCGCCGTCCGCTGGAGCAATATCGATTGGAACGGGGCAAAGCAGCCGGATCATTTGTAGAGTCGTAGCAGTGCTATAGCGGCAGTATATAGAGCAGCGTGTTAACTTACTGACCTGATTACAGAACGGATCTCAATGCTTACTACACTCATCAAATGGCTCATCACGATTGTGATGACAATGGTCATTCCGATCTCCGCTGTCGTATACTGGGGAGCAACCCACCTGCGGGGAAAACTCTGCATTGCCCTGACGGGACTACTAATCAATCTCGTACTGGCTTTCTGGTATAGCTGGCTCGACCGTCGCCCAAAAAATTTACACGATTGGTTAAATCATTAAGCGTTTCTAAACCGATCGTGTACATCTGTAGTAAGCGAGCTCGTGTGTCGAGTCTGCTATGACAACCTGTTACTTCTATTCATAAACAGTATGGCACCAGACAATTTAGTTTATCCTGTCTTTCCCGGCGGAATGACGGCGCTACAGGATTATATCACGACGAACAAGCGGGATGTCCAATCGAAAATACCTACCGTGTTCGTCGAATTTGTGGTCGATGAAACGGGGAAGGTGATACGTAATGAGTGCCTAATCCTGGCAAGTGGCGGAACGGAAGCGGATCAGGAAGCGGTACGCCTTGTCAAAGAAATGCCCATCTGGCAACCGGGTACCGTGTCTGGCCTGCCTGCATCGACCAAAATGGTGTTACCGGTTAATTTTATTCCAGGTGGTCAGTGTGTGATCTGATAAGAGTAGAAAGCGTCAATAAATCTCCCCACAGGAAAGCCTGGTCGATGTGACCGGGCTTTTTTGTTGACTACTAATGACTTTCACGAATTCGCTGACAATACAGTTTGCTGTACCATCAAGGGCGTAGTTCCTGCTATCTCGCAACGGTCACATGTCAAGGCTGAATGTGATCATTCCTCGTACCGAATCATCACTTTACTCACTGACTCTGAGTCGTCTGGCAGCTACGCTTACTGGTTTGACCGCTTCCTTTACTTAGTCAATAGATTGACCAATTACACCTGCTGTTTTGGTCGGATACGCCCTGCCTTATTCGGTTACATATATTTACAATTGCACTGTACTAATAAAAATTTAAATTTATCATACACAACATAACCACGTTATCATTATGAAAAGTACTATCGTATTTGTAGGCTGCTTACTTACCATACTGGCCTGTCAACAGCCGTATGATGCCGTAAAACAGGAGGCTGTAACCAAGGTGCAATCGGTTAAAGCGGCCGGAGCACGCGCGGGTGTTAACGGGATTGTCGGAGCCAACTGGGCCGACCAACGCGACAACTTCGCCAATGACAAACTGGTACTGAGCGGGTTAACGGGCTCGGAGACGTACGCGGGCGTGCAGACAACAGCCGACAAGGTACTGAGTGGCTTTCAGAACCTGGGCATCAACACCGTCCGGCTGCCGTTGAATCCGCAGACCGTGTCGACGGCCTGGTGGTCGTCGTATCAGGGGGCAATCGACAAGGCGTTGAGTCGTAACATGAACGTTATCCTGGCCGTCTGGGAAAATACCTCGTTTGCATCCAACGGTAAAATCACGGATTACAACCAGTTCTGGAGTTTGTGGCAAACGGTAGTTGCCAAATATGGCACAACGGCAACTGTTTATTTCGAGCCAATGAATGAACCCCACGGTTATAGCGTGGCCGAGCTTAAAACGTTTTACAACGACTGGCTGAGTCGCTTCTCGTCGGTTCCGCGAGGGCGCGTCGTGCTGGGTGGGGCGGGCTACTGTACCGACGTGAACAGTATCGGTTCAGATACGCAGTTTAACGGTTGCCTGCTGGGATATCACAACTACGCGTTTTTCAACACCAGTATTCAGACGGTCAATGGCTGGGACGTTCGCTTCGGACAGGACATAAACTATCCCAGCCGCACGATTATTACCGAATTTGGTTGCCCCATGACAACCGGAAAAAAGTACAACGCGCTGGCCTCGGACGGGGAAGTGGCGTACCTGCAAGCCATTACCGACCTGATGAACAACCGGGGCGTAGCCGGTGTCTATTGGCCAGGCTTACGAACAAACGACTCCTACAGCATTACCACGTTCGACGGAGCGAGCCTGTCGGTAACGAATGCCTCCGGTTTAAACCGGCTACAGTATGGCTGGAGTATTACAGCCACTTCGAGTGGTCCAACACCGTCGTTCTCCACAAGCGCCTACTATCGGCTGGTCAACCGTAATAGTGGTCAGGTACTCGACGTCAATCAGGCATCAACGGCCAACGGAGCGGCTATCATTCAATGGCCGTCTAATGGGGGACTAAACCAACAGTGGCAGTTTGGTAGTCTCAACGCTAATTTCTCGATTAAAAACCGCAACAGCGCCAAACTACTCGATGTCAATCAGGGGTCGACAGCCAATGGAGCGGGCATCATTCAGTATCAGCAGAATAACGGTGCCAATCAGGAGTGGATCATTACCGACGTCGGTACGGGATACTATCGGCTGGTGAACCGGAACAGCGGGCTGGCACTCGATGTCAATCAAGGGTCGACAGCCAATGGGGCTACCATTATTCAGTGGCCGTCGAACGGAGGCACCAATCAGCAATGGCAGATCGTGCAGCAATAAGCGCTGATCGCTACATCAGTAACTGATAGCCCACGATTTATTTGTTATCCCGGCGGCCTTGCCTTGCCGCCGGGATAACAAATAAACAGCGCAAAACCAGCAGCGTTCCCGTTGTCGATCAGACCGAGGTTGAGTCGGGTTGATGTTGCCGGATATAATCCGACGGGGATACACCGTGTAGTTGCTGGAAGGCTTTTCGAAAATGCTTCAGGTCTTCCAGGCCAACCATCTCGCAAACCTCCGATACGCGCAGGCCGCCGGTACTCAGCAATTGGGCCGCCCGCTTCATGCGAATGTCGTTGATAAACTCAATGACTGATTGTCCGGTCGTGCTTTTCAGGCGACGGAAAAACACGGACCGACTCATACCCATCTCGCGAACCAGCCACTGCGCCGAAAAATCCGGCGTGGTCAGGTTGCTTTCGACCAGATTCATCGCTTTCTCCAGAAATAGCCGATCGGCGTCGGGAATAACGACGTTGGCCGGTTGCAGCAGCAGGTTCTGCTGGTAATACTGCCGTAGTTTCAGGCGGTTGGTCAGCAGCATGGTCACCCGCGCCACCAGCAGACTGGGGTTGAAGGGCTTGCCTACGTAATCATCGGCTCCCGTTTCTAGCCCTTCCAGTTCGTGCGCAGCCGCCACGCGAGCTGTCAGCAGCACCACCGGAATATGGCCGGTTTTGGGATGCTGCTTGATAAGCCGACACAGGTCCAGTCCGTCGCGGTGGGGCATCATGATATCGCTAATGACCAGATCAGGCCGTTGATGCAGCACCTGCTCCCAGCCGGCCTGTCCGTCGGTGGCGGTAATGATGTCGAAGGTTGCCGTAAACAGGCTGACCAGGTAGTGACGCACTTCATCATTATCTTCCACGATCAGCAACCGTTGCGTCGGCAGCGGAACCGGTGCCGGTGTAGCTGTCACGACCGGTTCAGGGGTCGGCTCGTCAACCGGCGGATCGTCGGGCGATAGATCGTCGGGAGACAGGTGAGCCGAGCCGAACGGAAGTTGCACGGTAAAGGTCGCCCCCTGACCGGGCTCACTCTGCACGGCAATGGTTCCCCCCTGTCGCTCGACAAACTGCTTGACCAGCGACAGCCCGATGCCGGAGCCCGTGAGCCGGATCGTTTCGGCCTGCGACGCCTGATAATAGAGATCGAAGATGCGGTCCAGTTCGTCGGGAGCCATCCCCCGCCCTTCGTCACAAACGTCGATTTGCAGGTAATTGGCCGTTAGTTTATCTGCCGTGTACTGAGCTGGCTGATCGGGATTGCCGATGACACTAATCCGCAGACTGACCCGGTGACCCGACGGCGTGTACTTCAACGCGTTGGCCAGCAGATTGACCATGACCACCTCCAGTTTACTACGGTCAAAAAAAAGTGGAATCGGCTCATCGTCGCCCGATGGTTCGTTGTCGCGCCCCCCCACCCGATCGACCTCGAACGCAAACTGAATCTGCTGCTCTTCGGCTTTGAGTCGAAACATCAGAAATAGCTCGGTCAGAAACGCTAGTACGTCCTGCCGGGTTACACGCAACGGAATAGCTGCCGATTCGACCCGCCGAAAGTCCAGCAGCTGATTGACCAGCGACAACAGCCGTCGGGTCTGTTGATGGACCAGCAACACTTTATCTTTTGATTCAGCAAACCGGGCTGCCGACTGCGCCAGTTCTTCCATGGGCCCCAGAATCAGTGTCAGCGGAGTCCGTAGCTCGTGTGATACGTTCGTGAAGAAGCGGAGTTTGAGATCAGTCAGTTCCTTTTCTTTTTCGTACTGAAAATGCTCGAAGGCCACTTTGTTTTTCAAGTCCTGCTGATGCATCAGGATGCGCCGGGCGACCCAGAGCGCGGTACCAATCAGGAGTGTGTAGAGCAGATAGGCCCACCAGCTTTCCCACCAGGGCGGCAGAATACGCAACTGTAGCGTAGCGGGTTTCACCGACCATTTTCCTTCGCCGTTATCGCCCTTCACCATAAACGTGTAGTCACCGGCGGGGAGGTTGGCAAAGGTGGCCGTACGCTGCCCGTCAGCGGCCTGTATCCAGTCGTCGTTATAGCCTACCAGCCGGTAGGCGTAACGGTGCTTCCGGGGATTAGCGAAGTTCAGCCCAACGAACGAAATCGAAAAGTCGTTCTCACTATTGTGGATTTCGATGACCTGTGGTTTGTCGAGTGCTTCCGGAATCAGCACCCGCCCCCCGACCGTTTCGCCGATAGCCACGGGTTTGTTGGCCAGCGCCAGGCCCGTCAGGCGTACAACCGGCGGGTAGGGATTCGGTTGAATCTGCTGCGGCTGAAAATAGGTAATGCCGTTAACGCCCCCAAAGTACAGCGTTCCGTCGTCAGCCCGCCAGGCCGCGCCAATCTTGAACGAGTTACTTTGCACGCCATCCACGACGTCGTAGCGCAGGAGCTGCCGCGTACGCGGATTGATCTTGAGCAGGCCCGACCCGCCACACCAGATGTATCCCTGCTGATCTTCCAGCAGACTCTCCACATCACTGTCGGGTAGCCAGTCGGTGCAGGGCCGGATCAGGTCGGTACCGTCTTTTCCCGGAATGATCTGATGCAATCCACCACCGATCGTCCCGACCCAGATCGTACCGCTACGGTCTTTCAGCAATGGCCAGGCGTAGTTGACCCGCAGACTACCGGGGTTGTGTTCGTCGTGGGCGTACTGTTTGAGTAGCTCCAGCCCGTCGGGGCGAATGCGCAGTTTCAGTACACCAGCATCTTTCGTACTCGCCCATAGTACGTCAGTCGTTTTGTCATAGAGCAAAAATGTAAACCGGCCCGTAGGCAGCGAACTCTTCTCCGGGGTGTACTGCGCCAGTACCCGCCCGTTGCGATCGATCCGTACCAGTCCGTTGTAGAATGTCGCCAGCCACACGGTCCCAAACCGGTCTTCGGTCATGCTTTCAATATGGCGGAACGGGCCCGACGACAGCGGGTAGGCCGTCAGCACGTCGCGGCCCTGCCGCCGTCGCAACGCATACAGCCCATCGTAACGCGTACCCATCCATAGCGTACTATCGGACGCCTGCAGCAGGCACGACCCGTCGATCCCCGTTACGTTGCCGGGCAGCGAATTGCTGAGGTAGTTACTATAGGTCTTACGCGCCAGGTCGTAGCGGGAAAATCCATTGCGGGTAGCGATCCAGAGCAGTCCCCGCTTTTCTTCTTTGTAGATGGCGTTGACATAGTTGTTGGGCAGCGTGGGCTGTTGACTGGGTTGGCGGTGCAGATGCCCAAACGGTTTCTGCCGCAGGTCGACCTTGTTCAGTCCGTCGGCCGATACGGCCAGCCAGAGCACCTGAAACCGATCTTCCAGAATGGCATGAATCCGTCCCGAGTTGATGCCATGTGGATCGTCGTCATGAGGCTGAAAGATAGTCACCTTACCTGTTATACGCGGCCCCTGCCCACCCGTTGTTTGCAGCGGCACGACGGTCAGGCCGAAATCGGTCCCAACCCAGAGTCGCCCGAACGAGTCACGATACAGGCAGCCGATGCTTCGAAAAGTATGGGCTACCTTTTCCACACGGCCAATAGCTGGTCGAGCCAGTTCGGTACGGGGCACCCAAAGTACCTCGTTATTGGTTCCCACCCATAGGTCGCCCTGCCGGTCGAGCGCCAGCGCCAGCACCTGATACGACGCCAGCCGTATGGCCAGGGTCGCCACGGGGCGGGACTCGGTAGCCGACACCCGATACAGGCCCTGATCGAGCGTCGCAATCCAGATGGTACCCGTCGAATCGCGGGTCAGCTCGGTAATCTCCACCGCATCGGACGTGGCGTTCAACAGGCGGACCTGCGTTACGGCGATAAGCTGTCCGTCGGCTTTGTGCGTCAGTCGGAACAGCCCCTGACTACGGGTGCCCACCCACAGATTACCCCGCCGGTCGCTGCTAATCGTCGTTAGTTCCGAGCGGGTCAGTCGCTGGTACACGACTCGGTCGGCCGCCGGTAGTTCCGCTTCGTCTGGCCGGACAAACCGATCCTGATCGGGTCGGTACAGACTGACGCCACCGCCTTCCGTACCGACCCAGAACGTCCCCCCGCTGTCGACATGCAAGGCCCAGACCCGATTGTTCGATAAGCCGTTGGCGTTGTCGATCGGCAGCAGATACGTCCGAATGCGGTAGCCATCGTACCGGTCGACACCGTTGTTGGTACCGACCCAGATAAAGCCTTGTGTATCCTGCACAACGGACATCGCGTCGCTGTGCGACAGCCCGTCATTTACGGTGATATGGTCGAAACGCAACTGGGATGGGTCCTGCTGGGCGTAGCCAGTCAGGCCACTCATCAGCAGCATCAGCACGCCCACTAACTGGCTGACAGAGCCTCGCATTGCATGGCCTGATTTTGCCGCTCTTATCCGTTCACTAAACATATCGAGGTAATAGAAGCCACTACTGGCTTACCAGCCCCTGACTATATACTACCTATAAAAGTACTAGTTTTTACGCATTCCGTTATAAGGCCTGCTGCGAAAGAAAACACTTGCTCAACCGTACCAGGTCAGGTATATGGTCGTTTTGCCCCCCCTATTCGGCCGGTTTCGCCCCCAATCTCTGTGTTATAACGATTTAGTTTTGCACAAAAACCAGTGGCATGTATAAACGTCTACTTAACCTCAATACGACGTGGTGCCCTCTATAACCAAATCAAATTATGACTATAAGACTACGCTTAGTCTGGCTCCTCCTGTTGGGAGTGACTAATGCCGCACTAGCCCAGTCGCTGACAGTGCGGGGCAAGATTACGGACGCGCTGAATCAGGGAATTCCCGGTGCCAACGTGCTCGTAAAAGGTACAACCCGGGGCACAACAGCGAATGCCGCCGGTGACTTTACGCTCAACGTCAACAACAACGACGTACTGGTCGTTAGCTACCTCGGCTACACCTCGCAGGAAGTAGCGATCAATGGCCGGAGCCAGCTGACGGTAACGCTGGCCGA
>JAKONH010000091.1 GCA_022702045.1 Spirosomataceae bacterium | reverse complement strand
CTCAGTGATTCGACCAATCGGATTGTCGGCGAAACCAAAATCCGGTTCACCCGCGCTGATGATCGACAAACAGTCTGGTTTGACCTCATAAGCCAGAAAGCTGATTCGACCCGCCCCGACGCAACGGGCATGCGCGTACGGCGCGTAACGCTGGCCAACGGCAAAGCGGCTCCTTTCACTCAGCGAAACGACCGCGTATTTATTAACCTACCGGCGGCTCCCAATCAGCCGACCGAACTGACGATTGCTTACGCGGGTGTACCCGAAAGGGGCCTTGTCATCAGCCACAACAAATTCGGCGACCGTACTTTTTTCGGCGACAACTGGCCCAATAACGCCCGGCACTATCTCCCCGTTGTCGATTACCTTGCCGACAAGGCAACCTGCTCGTTTACGGTCAATGCGCCGGCCGTGTACCGCATCATTGCCAACGGAAAATTCATCAGCGAAACACCGATTACCGGCAAAACACCACGCAAGCTGACGCGCTGGCAGGAAAGCACGCCCATCCCGACCAAAGTGATGGTCATTGGCGCGGCCCGCTTCGCGGTGCAGGATGTCGGCTCGGTCAATGGGGTGCCCGTTGAAAGCTGGCTGTACCCGCAGGACAGTCAGAAAGGGTTTATCGACTACCGCCCGGCCAAAGCGATTCTGGAGTATTTTCAGAATCAGATCGGCCCGTACTCGTACGAAAAACTGGCGAATGTGCAGTCGAAGACGGTGTTCGGCGGCATGGAAAACGCAAGCTGCATTTTCTACAACGAGAAGGTCATCGTTGGCCGGCCAGACTCTGATGTGGAAGCCCTTTTGGCGCACGAAATTGCGCATCAGTGGTTCGGCAACTCAGCTACCGAAGCCGACTGGTCGCAGTTATGGCTGAGCGAAGGTTTCGCGACGTATTTTTCGGCCCTGTACCTGGAACATGCCTACGGTAAGGACACGCTCAATGCGGTACTGAATCAGAACAAAGGCCAGATTTTTCGCTTCACAGCCGCCAAGCCCAAAGGTACAATCATCGATTCGACGGCAACGAACCTGAACGACCTGCTGAATCCCAACTCATACCAGAAAGGCGGCTGGGTGCTGCATATGCTCCGCTGCGAACTGGGCGACGAGCTGTTCTGGAAAGGCATCCGCGCCTACTATGCCGCCTACCGAAACCGCAACGCCCGCACCAGCGACCTCGTCGCAAGCATGGAACAGACGTCTGGCCGCAAACTGGAGACTTTCTTTCAGCAATGGCTTACGCAACCGGGCTATCCCGAAGTCGTCTGGGGGTCCAACTACGATGCGGGTAAGCAGTCGGTCGTGATCGACGTCCGGCAGGCGCAGCGTACAGGTTTCTTTACCATTCCGCTCGTGTTCAGCTTCCGCGACGCATCGAGCCGGGAAATAGCCCGCTCCCCCCGCCTGACGATGAACAAGCAGACGCAAACCTTTACCATTCCCGCCGGCACCCGCCCCGCTACCGTCGTCATCGACCCCGACAATACCGTACTGATGCGGGCTGTCGAAATGGGCAAGTAATTTGTGCTAACTTACCGGTACGCATCAACCGCTACGACCATGCTCAAGCGCGTTTCCATCCAGAATTTCAAGAGCCTGAAAGACGTCACGCTCAACCTTCAAAAAGTCAATTTGTTGATTGGCCCAAACAACTCAGGCAAGACGAATTTTTTGAAGGCGTTGGAGTATATAAGAGATAATTATAGAAATCCCCCCAAAAGAAGTGATTTATCGCTAACATATAATTATAGTGGCGAAAATGTAACTTACACCCTGATAAGTGATGATGAAAATTCAGTACATATCAATAAGATATACGATTTCAAAAACGAAGAAGTATATTTTCGAGTTAACAACGGCGATTTAGAATTTATAGGTAACGGAATAGTTCCTTACATCAAGGGCCAGAAAGAACTAGAGCAACTAATTTGTAGTACGCAAATTTATAAGCCTGATCCTAATAAAATTATCAAACCTGGTCCTGTAGGGACTGGCGAAGAGATTGTCAACTCTGACACGTCAAATCTGATTGGCTTTTTAGACAGAATGTTAGGCAATAAATACAGAAGAACTGTTTTCAACAAAATTGAAGATGATTTACACAAATGCATTCCAGAGTTTAATCAGATAGAATTAGATGACGCTATCTCAACTGACGAGTCAATTAGCGTTTACGGAGAGAAGAGTCGCAAAAATTCCTTTAAACGTCTTGGTCTGATTAGTGAAAGAACAGGCATTACTTACTGGGCAGACGAACTTTCGGAGGGAACACTGTACTTCCTTGCACTATTGTGTATTATCAACCAACCCAACCCACCCAAATTACTACTATTAGAAGAGCCCGAGAAAGGTATTCATCCCCGACGAATTCGTGAAGTGATGAATTTTATTCGTCGCCTAGTTGTCGAAAAAGACATTCAAGTCATAATGACAACGCATAGCCCGGTATTAGTAGACGAGTTTGCGGAATCACCTGAAAGTGTTTTTGTCTTTGACAAGAATGAGGATGGTGCTACTTTGATTAGAAACCTA
>JAKONH010000502.1 GCA_022702045.1 Spirosomataceae bacterium | reverse complement strand
CGCGCCCGTTACGGCATCCAGCGCGTAGATCCCTCTCGACGCCAGCCCCTGTGTCAATGCGTTGATACGCTCCGTAAACAGGGGATTCTCGGGCGATGTGTTGACGATCAGGTCACCCCGGTGGACGGCTGCCCGTTGCGTCACATAGGTATTTGTAATCGCTACGCCGAAGGCACCACCAAGCTGTCGCATCATGTTTGTGATGGCGATACCGGTTGGCAACTCCGCGACAGCCAGCGTCGATACAGATGTGTTGATCAGCGGTACGTTGACTAGCGCCAGCCCTACCCCGCGAATCAGCAGTGCCTTCAGAAAGTCAGGATCCTGCGTTTCGGCGTTGTAGGTCGACATCAGAAAACAGAAGGTGGCGAACACGACATAGCCAGCCATGACGACGTATCGGGGTGAGACACCCTTGCTCAGTATCTTCCCAACCATGGGGAAACAGAAAGCAGCGATGGCGCCCCCCGGAATCAGCAACATACCAGTTTTCGTAGCCGTGAAGCCCAGAATACGCTGGACAAACAGTGGGTAAAGAAGAACCGACGTAAACAGCCCGTAGCCGACGACGAACAACAGGATAGCGCCGATGGCCAGGTTCGTATTTTTCAGAACCCGCAGGTCAAGTACGGGCGACTTTGTCCCGTAGAGTTGCCACCAGATGAACAGTGGAATAGCTACGATGGCAGCACCTGTCAGGTAGATAATTGCCTGATCATCGAACCAGTCGTCGGCTTCTCCTCGCTCCAGCACGTATTGCAACGCTCCGATGCCTACCGCCAGTAGCACGATACCCAGATAATCGATCTTGATCTGCTTCCGGTCGATATCAATTTCGTCTTCTTTCTTCTCGACGTAGGTGATGCTCAGGAAGACCGCCAGAATACCCACCGGAATGTTGATAAAGAACATCCAGCTCCAGTGAAAATTGTCGATAATGATCCCCCCCAGCGTCGGGCCGAAGGTTGGGCCGAGTACGATACCCAGTCCGAACAAAGCCGATGCGGTGGCGCGTTGCGACGGTGGAAACGCGTCGAACATGATCCCCTGTGAGGTCGACAGCAGTGCCCCGCCCCCGACACCCTGCACAAACCGAAAGAACACCAGCGTCCAGAGATCCGTCGCAATCCCGCAACCGTACGAGGCCAGCGTGAAAAGGATGATCGACGCGATATAATAATTCTTTCGGCCAAAGTATTTCTGCAGAAAGCCCGTCATCGGAATGACGATCACGTTGGCGATACCGTACGAGGTAACAACCCACGATACGTCTTCGATGGTGGCACCCAGGTTCCCGGCAATATCGTTCAAACCGACGTTCACGATCGAGGTGTCAATCAGTTCCATAATGGCTGCCGAGACCGCCGTAATCACGACGACCCAGCGACCAAATCCAGCTTGTTGTGCCATGATAATGCTTAGTTGGCTACGCGAACTTCAGCGTCGACACTCAGGCCCGCACGGAGTTTGCTTTTGTATTTTTCCGGGTTCAGAATTTCAACCCGTACCGGCACGCGCTGTGTAATCTTGACGAAGTTACCCGATGAGTTGTCGGGTGGCAACAGCGCTGAGCGGGCGCCCGTGGCATCGGCCAGCGACATGATGCGCCCCTCGACAGTCAGATCAGGATAAGCGTCGACTTTGATGTCTACTGGCTGCCCAACCTGCATTTTTTCTAACTGTGTCTCCTTGAAGTTGGCAATCACCCAGAACACCGAATCATCGACGATTGTAAACAGCGTCTGTCCAGGCTGTACGTACTGCCCGACGATCACGTTTTTCCGACCAATCTTGCCGCTAATGGGTGCCGTCAGTCGGGCATAGCCAACTTTGAGTTTAGCCGCGTCGATCGCTGCCTGTTTCACTTTGAGAACAGCCTGAATCTTCTCGATATTAGCCTGGGCCCGGGCGATACCAGCCGATGCAATACCCTGTGATGTGCGGGCCAGGCCAACCTGCGCTTCGTTAGCCTGATATTGTTTCGCCTGCACATCGACCGTGTTCCGCGAGTCTTCCAACTGCTTTTGCGTCAGCGACTGCGCCTGATACAGGTTCTGATCACGCTTCAGATCAGCCTGCGCCTTATCACGCCGTACCGCTTGTACGGCCGCATTAGACTGGGCTACACGTAGATTCTGCGCGATGTTGGTGGCGTTTGCCTGTGCGTTCTGCAGATCAGCGCGGGCGGTTGCCAGATCGGCCAGCGATTGCTGATAGTCGGCCTGCACCTGCGCCAGCGCAACATCATATTCCTGCGCATCGATCGTAACCAGCGGCTGCCCTTTCGTAACGGTGGCATAGTCGCTGACGTTGACGGCCTGCACATAACCCGCCACACGAGCCAGCACCGGCGCCGTGTTTCCTTCGATCTGCGCGTTATCAGTCGACTCAAACTGCTGGCCATGGCGATAGGCCTTATAGCCAAAATAACCGCCAATTAGCAGCACGGCAGCAATAATGATGCGCGGTAAATACGTTTTTACTGCGCTCTTCTCTTCAACTTGAGGGTATGTATCCGTTGCCATGTTGGTCCGGTTTACTCAATTACGTTTTTACGAATGGATAACCTTTTAAGTAGTCAACCTGTTTGACTAATGTAGTGCAAATGTATGATGGGAACCGATAAAGTCAATCAGGTTGACTATATTTGTACAAATAAAAGTCACCGAATGGTTCTACGTTCGTAGTAAGATTTAGTTAAATCGTGGAAAAAGCTAAAATTGAATTTGATTTCGCTGAGTTACGGGCTATCCGACAGCGGGCCGTAGGCCGGCTATTCTGGCAATTAAAGCGGTACATCGACAACCTGATGGAACCGCAGCTTAACAGCTTGGGCTACAGTGATTTCAAGATGAGCTATATGATGGTCATCTCGAACATTGAGGAACAGGGCACCACGAATAATGAGTTGGCTAAGCGGGCAAACGTGACCAAGCAGATGATGAGTAAGATGGTCAGTCTGCTGGAAAGAGAGCGTTATATCTACACCACCAAAAACCCTGATGATTCACGGTCAAGCGTCATTTTTCTTGATGAACGCGGCAAAGAACTGCTGATCGACGTGCGTCAGGGCATCGATCAGGTACGGGTCAAACTCGACGGTATTGTTGGCCATGATCGTATGGAAGCGTTTATCAACACAATGGTTGAACTGGTAACGGCATTGGGTCGGGAAGAACAGTAGCGGGTCAGGACTGGTTTTCTGAACAGCGAGCCTTTTGGTACTGTAGCGCTCAAAACCACGGTGTCATGTTTACATCCATCAATCCATACAATCAGCAAACGCTGAAAACGTACCGCGTCGACAGCGCGGCTCAACTCGAACGCAAGCTTACCCGCGCCGACCGGGCCTTCGCCAATTGGTCGGCTCTCCCCCTCGCCGATCGGACGCAGCATCTACGCAACGTAGGCGACTATATGCTGGCAAACAGGCAGGCCCTTGGCGAATTGATCACCGCTGAAATGGGTAAGACGCTAAAAGAGGCTGTCTCCGAAGTCGAAAAGTGCGCGACAACCTGTACATTCTACGCCGATAAGGCCGAGACTTTTCTGGCCGATCAGCTTGTTGAGTCCGACGCACAGCACAGTCTTATCTGCTACCAGCCGCTGGGTCCGGTACTCGCCATTATGCCGTGGAATTTCCCGTTCTGGCAGGCCATGCGGTTTGCCATTCCAGGCCTGATTGCGGGTAACGTGGGCCTGCTAAAACATGCCGGCAACGTAATGGGCTGCGCACAGGCGATTGAGACAATTTTTCGCGAAAGTGGGCTACCCGACGGCGTATTTCAAAACCTGCTCATCGAAACAGATACCGTGAAGGATGTCCTGACCGACTGGCGCGTCAAGGCGGTGACGCTGACAGGTAGTGAGAAAGCGGGCGCGTCGGTAGCGCAAATTGCCGGCAGTCAGATTAAAAAATCGGTACTGGAACTGGGCGGTTCCGATGCGCTGATTGTGCTGGCTGACGCGGATCTGGATAAGGCTGCCGAAACAGCCGTGAAGTCGCGGATGCAGAACGCCGGACAAAGTTGCATTGCGGCCAAGCGGTTCATTGTTGAGAAGTCGGTCAGGAAAGCCTTTACCGAACGAGTACTTCACCACATCGAAGCGATTGAGCAGGGCGATCCGACTAACGACAACACAACGATGGGACCAATGGCCCGGCTTGACCTGGCCAATGCCATTGTAAAACAAGCGCACGACACGCTGGCCAAAGGCGCGAAACTGCTGACCGACAAAATCGACGTGAACGGTTGTAATGTCCAACCGATGCTACTCGACAACGTGAAGCCCGGCATGGCCGCATTCGACGATGAAACGTTTGGCCCGCTGGCCGTTATCATCACGGCAAAAGACGAAGCCGACGCTATCCGTCTGGCGAATCAATCGCGTTATGGTTTGGGCTCGGCGCTGTGGACACAGGATATCGACAAAGCAGACCGACTAGCCCGTCAAATTCAGGCAGGCTCGGTCTTTGTCAATGGCCTGATGCGGTCAGATGCGCGAGTGCCCTTTGGGGGCGTCAAACTCTCTGGCTTCGGACGCGAGTTATCTGAACTAGGCCTGAAAGAATTCGTCAACGCCAAGACGATCTGGATAGACTAAACGCTGTTTACCTGGTACTATCAAAGCGGCTGGCTAGCAATATCCGGCCGCTTTTTTGTTTCCCGTTCACAAAGTTTCGGACCGCGAAGAGACTATCCGATAGATTAAAAAGTTATTAAAGCAAATAGCTTTTTAAGTACAAATGGCGACTTATCACGACTACGTTATCAAAGACGGACAATTTGTTGGACAGTTTGACGAGATGTACAGGCAGTTCGACCAACCCTGGATGCAGGATCAACAGCCGAACCCCTACGCCCGGCAGGCTGGCATTTTTCACATCAAAAAGTTCGGCATCAAATCAGTACTGGAATGTGGCAGCGGTCTGGGCTATTATTCACAGGATATTTTTCGGCAAACAGGTATACTACCACGAGGAATCGAGACTTCGCCAACCGCCGTCGATAAAGCCCGTACACTATTTCCGCACCTGACATTTGCCGTCGACGATGTGATGAACATCGCCAATTACCCCGATCACGACGCTATTCTGTTCGCCGAGCTAACATGGTATATACTGCCTCAGCTCGATGAGCTGTTTGCTATCATGGCTGAGCGATTCGCAGGAAAGTACTTCATCAACAACCTGGTGTTCTACAAAGGCACGCAGCAGTACGGCACCGATTATTTTACCAATCTACGCGAATTCATCGACTACGTACCGTTCGAATTAGTCGGCAGTTGCGAAGCCACCACTACACCCGACAGCACGATCGAAACATCCACGATTTTTCGTATAACAGCGTGACGGTTTATGTAGAGACGCGAAGGGTCGCGTCTCTACAAACTATATCCCCCGTTATAGTCCCGACGGACGAAATGGTTGGCGTAGTCGTAGTTCGTGATTTTCATAGCCGGGCCATCCCAGAGCAGTTTTTTACGGCCAGTGAATTTTCCGTTTTCGCGGGCCATGTAGGAGCGCGTCGCCAAGTTACCCATCAATACCGTTTCGGTCAACGGGCCGGCCTGCTCGAACGGCGATGAGGTGTATGCGCCATAACCTTGTTTACAGGCTTTTACCCACTGCTGCTGATGCCCATCGGTTTTACCGTCGACCAGCGAAGCTTTAGGCGCAGGCAGCGTCTTGTCTGACAGCAACAGTTTCGGATCGTTGCCAAACAGCCCCCCCGTAAGCATGCCTTTCGTGCCGATAAACAGCATGCCGCCGTCTTCCGAGCGAAACAGATCATCGTAGGCGACCCCCTCCGGCAGCGGGGGCCGAATACCGCCATCAAACCACGAGAAGTTGATTTCGTTTACTTTCTTGTCGTTCGACGGAAAGGTTAGGTGAATCGATGCCGACGGTGGGCAGGAGTCATCAAAGAAGGCTTCCTTGAAGAAATCAGCGTACACTGACCCGACGCTGCATTCGACCGAGGTAGGATAATTAAGTTTCAGCGCCCGAAACGGCACGTCCATGAAGTGACAACCCATATCGCCCAGGGCACCGGTACCAAAGTCCCAATAACCACGCCACCGGAATGGCAGATACGCTTCGTGATACGGACGCGGGGGGGCTGTACCGAGCCATAGTGGCCAGTTGACGCCAGCCGGAATCGGCTGCGATTCGCCTTTATCTTTCGGCGACTGCACACCCGAAGGCCACACGGGGCGGTTGGTCCAGCACTGAATGGTATGCACGTGACCGATAACGCCATCCTGAATGGCCGTTTCAATGATCCGCGTAGCATCACCTGAACTACCCTGATTCCCCATTTGCGTAACGACCTTATACTTGCGGGCCGCTTCCGTCAGCATCCGGGCTTCGTAAATGTCGTGCGTTAGTGGCTTCTCAACGTATACATGCTTACCCAACTGCATAGCCGCCATCGCGATGGGCGCGTGCATGTGATCGGGCGTACTAATGATTACCGCGTCGAAAGTCTTGCCTGCTTTGTCGAAGAGTTCGCGGTAATCCTGGAAATAGGGAGCGTTGCTGAATTTAGCGCGGTATTTTTTGGCCTGCCGGTCGTCGACGTCACAGAGAGCGACGAAATTATCAGACCCGCCGTTATACGCTTGCTGAATGTTAACATCTGCCTTTCCCCCACAACCGACAGCCGCAATATTCAGCTTGTCTGACGGAGCAATAACACGGGAGCCGTCGGCTCTGGTACCGCCCAGCACATGACGCGGTACAATGGAAAAACTGCTGGTCGCAGCGACGGCTGTCGCCAGCAAACTGTCTTTTAGAAACGAACGGCGCGGTTTTTTCGAGAACGGGGTCATAGGTACGACGAATTATTGGATCGACGGCCTGCGTGGGTCCGGCAGCTACGCAAGCTAGCGTATCTGCCGGACAAAGTCATGTTAAAGCACAAATCGATCTACTAACAAGTCAATTAACTCATGATCTGGCCCATCTTCATGGCGATACCCATGTCGCCTTTCACTTTCAATTTACCCGACATAACAGCCATCATTGGGTTCAGGTCGCCCGTTCCTAATTTTACTAAGTTATCGACGCTGACCTGTAGCTCACAGTCGGCGGGTTTATCGTCGTTCGATACGGTAACGGGCGACTGATTACCGTCGATGTAAACTACGCCCTGGTCGGTAACAATTTTGGCAGTTGCCTCAAACGGCGTCGCATTGGTCGCTTTACGCCGGACTTGCTCAGTAATCTCCTGAATCGTCATTGTGAGTAGGGAATTTGATTTTAGTGTTTGACAGCGAAACTCCAGCGCGAAAATAAGGTTTTCCCCATCCGACCAATATCCCAACAGGAGCAATCATTCATATATCGACGGTATGGTAGTGTTCGCCGTCAGTACCGGGTTGTGATCTGTCCGGAACCGCCATATCTGCCACAAAATCGGTACGTTTGTGTATGCGTTCTCAATTTCTGACTCTTCTCTGTGTTCTTACGTTTATCAGTTGTGGCATCGGCATCTTCGATGCAGTCGTTTCATTATCCAATACGCAAACGGTAGCCGAAACGACGGCCATTACCCGAAAACCAATGCCTGAAGACCGGAAGAAAAAGGAGAAGTCCTACTTTGAAGACCGCGCTTCGGGCGACATCCCCATGCCCAGCGATCCCGACCTGATCCAACCGCTTGCCATTGCTCAGCTTCTTTATTCCGGCATTACCCTGATCGGGGCGATTCTGATATTCCGCCTGCGCCGGATTGGTTTCTGGGTTTACGTAGCCGGAACTGCCGTCGGCCTAATTTTACCCGTTATTCTTGCTGGCTTCGGCGCGCTCAACGTCTCGTTCGGTGTCTTTTTCAGCCTGCTCTTCGTCTATCTATACTGGCAGAATATTGGGGAGATGCGGTAGCTAGATTTCTACGTGATCTGTATATGAACTAATAACTAGTTAGTCAATCACGGGCTAAGACTACCATACCAGCATCCTGATTCAGTAGGTCGTTAAGCCAGTAACCAATGGGCCTACGAAAGAGCCGTTCGGTCGCGGTTCCGCATGTCTCCCAATCGAAGATAGATCATGCGGGGCGGTGGTACTTTTGGAAAGAACGAATCGGAAAAATCTAAGTCTTTCATTATGACAATACGCGCTTCTACAACAGCTATTCTGGCAATTTCAATATCCTGCAACAGATACCTATCAGGAAAATGAACGGTATGAATAGCATATACCCCCTCCCAGCACAGGTAGGTCACCAGCATTGGTGGAAGTGTTGTATCAACGACAAACTTTAACACCAACGATCAGTAAGCCAAGGGTAGTGAGATAACAGTACGGGCATTGGCAATCTGGACAGCATATAGCAACGCGGCCTGAATATCGACCTCTTCCAAGTAAGGATAATCAGTCGAGATTTCCTGATTAATCATTCCAACAGCTAACAGTTCCAGCTACAGTGAACCGCCTACTGCGGAGCATTGGCTTCCCCTGACTTACAGCTGGATTTATGGTGACGCGAGCAAGAAGATTATCCATAGTACACGGGCATTTTTAACAAGCATTCGATAGTCGGTAGGTGGGTAGCTGTTTTAATTCGCGAATCATTTTTGGTCGGCAACTATGTCTTCAGCAAAGCAGATGGTAGACAACAAAAATCATATAAAGCTACTCGTATCCATATCTCTAGGCTTCCACAGCCATTGATGACTGCGTAGCTGTTATCAATGAACTAGGTAATACTGAGCACAACGTAACTGTCCCCCCTACTTACGCGGCCACCGCTTTGAGCAATTCCCGCTGTCTGCCCTCGGGCACGTTAAGCTTGGTCATCTCCTGCTTAGCTTTCTGGTAAGCAAGATCCCGATTGTAGTTACGCTGTGCGTTCAACCAGAAAGAAGCGTCTATTTCCAGTACGGCTTCCAGCTTCAGCGCCATTGCAACCGAAACACTTTTTTTGCCCCGGATCAATTCCGAAACGAATGTGGCGCTAACACATATACCACTTGTGTAATACCATATCAACGGCACGGTATTTCTACGTATTTTGTGAACTTAATCAACCCAATCGTATCCATGTCCCTACGCTTCTACACCTGTTTGACGGCTG
>JAKONH010000046.1 GCA_022702045.1 Spirosomataceae bacterium | reverse complement strand
GCCGTCGGATTTGGATATTCAGCGGGTTGAGGTAGTGCCTGGGGTCGTGTCGGCGCTCTATGGTATGAATGCGCTAAACGGGCTGGCAAACCTGATTACCCGTAATCCATTCGATTCGCCGGGATTTAGTATTGGTCAGAAGACGGGCGTCAATCACTTGGGGGATAACCAGCAATCGGCGCAACTGTATTCGGAGACAAGCCTGCGCTACGCCCACGTTTTCGACCGACGGTTTGCGTTCAAAGTAAATCTAGTGTACCAGCGTGGGTACGACTGGATCGCCAACAACACCATGGACCTGAATCCCAACGGTAACGTGTCGCTGGGTCTGCTGGGAGCCGACAATCCGGCACAGGACCCCGTTAGTTCGTACGGTAATGAATCGGCGAACCGGCGGACGCTGACGCTGGGCGGCAAACGGTATAGTGTAGCGCGTACCGGCTATTACGAAGCCGACGTGACCGATTATCGACTACGAAATCTGCGGGGCGACATCTCCCTACACTATCGGTTGACACCGACAACCGAAATCGCGTATATCTATCAGGGCGCAACGCTCGACAATGTATACCAGCGTACCAACCGATTCAGGCTCGACAACTACCGGCTCGATCAGCACAGTCTGACACTAAGTTCACCCTCGGTGCAGCTTCGGGCGTACCGCACCAGTGAAAACACGGGCAACTCCTATAACCTGCGGTCGATGGCTGAGAACATCGACAAAGCGTATAAGACCGACGATAAATGGTTCGCCGATTTTACAACCCAGTTTAACACCAGTACCCGCGCTGATCGGTTGGTAGCGGATGCCCTGCGCGACGCCCGGACGTTCGCCGATGCCGGTCGGCCGGTGCCGCATACGACTGCCTTTGACGGTGAAATAGGGCGGCTCCGGTCGATCAATAACTGGGATGTGGGGGCTGCGTTGCAGGTGAAATCGTGGCTATACCATGCTGAAGGACAGTATGAGCCGACGAAAGCGGCCCTGCGGCAATTCCGGCAGCGCACCGGTATCGACTTATTGGCTGGCTTCGACTTCCGGCGCTACATTGTGTACCCCGACGGCAACTACTTCATCAATCCCACCGAGCCGGGGCAGAATCTGGTGTATGGAAAGATGGGTGCTTTTGTGCAGGCTACCCGTTCTTTCATAGACGACCGGTTGAAGCTGATTGCCTCGTTGCGCATCGACAAAAACACGTATTTCGAGCCACGACTGAATCCGCGCGTGGCTGCTGTTTATTCGATCAGCCCGGAACAGACAGTGCGGATGTCGTACCAGAACGGCTATCGGTTCCCCTCGCTGTTCGAAGCTTTCTCCAATGTCAACTCGGGTGGGGTGAAGCGGGTCGGTGGACTACGGATTATGTCGGAAGGTATCTTTGAACGGTCGTATCTGCGTACGTCAATCGACGCCTTTCAGACGGCGATCAATACTGATGTAAACACCAATCGGCTGACGACGGCACAGGCGATCGAGAAAAACAAAGGGCTGCTGAAACCCAACCCGTATACGTATATCAAGCCGGAACAAGTCAACAGTTTTGAACTGGGCTATCGGGGGCTGATTTTGAAAAAGCGGCTATACGTCGATGCTGACGCGTATTATACGATCTATCGCAATTTCATCGCGCAGGTAGAAGCCTATGTACCGCTGGGTAGCCAGCCCGATTCGATTCCGTATTACCTTAATAACCGGACGACGCAGGGCCGTTACCGGCTATGGACCAATGCGCAGACGAGGGTGTATAACTATGGGGCTAGCCTGGGCCTGCGCTACAGCATTGGCGGGGCCTGGTCGGTGGCCGGCAATGCCTCGCTGGCAAAACTCGATCGAACAGCCAATAGCGATGGGCTGGAAGAAGCGTTCAACACACCCAAGTGGATCACGAACATCAGTCTGTCGAACGCGAATCTGTGGAACGGGGTAGGGGCTACGATCAGCTACAAATATCAGAGCGAATTTCTATGGCAGTCAGCGCTGGCAACGGGGCTCGTGCCAGCAATCAACAACATTGATGCGCAGGTCAACTACCGGTTGCCTAAGACTGGCCTTTCGTTTAAGTTGGGCGGTACCAACCTGCTGAACAGATACTATTATACGTTTATCGGCGGGCCTTCGGTGGGCGGGTTCTATTACACATCCATCACGTTTGACACAGGGCGGCAGTGATGTGTGATAAACGTATCACTAAATTTCAGGGTTGCTACCGCGACAAAGCCGCTGATTTTCGTGTTAGTACATCATATACTATCGCCTATACCGATTACACGGCGGTAGTTATACGTACGATTATGGAAAAACAAGCCTTACTGGAGCCCTATCAACTGGGTCCAATCAAACTGACAAGTCGGGTCGTGATGGCCCCCCTGACGCGCACCCGCGCCGACAATGACGAAAATGTACCAACCGAACTGCATGTCGAATACTACCGGCAACGGAGCTCGGCGGGCCTGATTATCAGCGAGGGCACGCAGGTAAACCCGCAGGGTGTAGGGGTTCATAATACGCCCGGTATCTATACCGATGCGCAGGTTGAGGCCTGGAAGAAAGTGACCGACGCGGTGCATGAAGCGGGAGGACATATCTATTGCCAGCTTTGGCACGAAGGCCGGCTGTCGCATCCTGAGTTTCATGGCGGGGACCTGCCGGTTGCACCGTCGGCCATCAACCCGAACGTGAAAATCAGAATCAGCAGCGGGTCGGTGGACACCGTGACGCCCCGCGCCCTGACTGTCGAAGAGATCAGACAAACCGTTCAGGACTACCAGAAAGCGGCTGCGAATGCGATTGCCGCTGGTTTCGACGGAGTAGAAGTACACGCATCGAATGGGTATCTATTGCACCAGTTCTTTGTCGGCTCTTCAAATCAGCGGACGGACGAGTATGGTGGCTCAATTGAAAACCGCGCGCGGATTCTATTCGAGGTACTCGACGCCATCGGGGCTGTCGTTGATTTTGAACGCGTTGGTGTACGAATGAACCCCGACTCACACGGTCTGTTCGGTATGGAAATTGACGAGCAGACCCGCCCAACGTTCGAATATATCGTGCAGCGACTGAACGATTACGGACTGGCCTATATCCACCTGTCGGAACCGTTTACGCCGGTCGATGACGTACCTTTTGCGATCAAGCACGTTGCGAAACATTTCCGGCCGATGTACTCAGGAACACTGATGACCAACAGCGCCTACACCCGCGAACGGGGCAATCAAGTGATCGAGGATGGTTATGCTGATCTGGTTGCATTCGGTAAGCTGTATATCGCCAATCCTGATCTGGTCGAACGGTTTGCGACTGATGCTCCGCTCAACGAAGGCGACCCTACTACCTTCTATGGTAGCGGCCCGAAAGGATACACGGACTATCCGTTCCTGAACGGGGCAAATTGAGCTTTCGTCGGTGTAGCCCGAACCTATAGGTCTGTTAGACGTGCTAATGGCTAATCAAGCTGCCCCTGACAGAATTAGTCTGACGGCTACCAGACGTGGGCCGGTTCGCGCCACGGTGGTCGCCGGTATAAGTTTTCGGCGAAAGCAGTAGCTACGGTCAGGCGTTGTATTTGGGTAGTACGAATCTATCCGAATACAACGCCTTTTCTTATGCCCTCAGCTGTTCCCTCGCCAACCCTCTCATCCAACCCGCTGACTGACCGGGACATGAGTCAGTACCGCTGGTTTATTGTGGTATTGCTATTTATTGCTACGACCATAAACTACCTGGACCGGCAGGTAATCAGTCTGCTGAAGCCGATATTGGCGAAAGAGTTTAGCTGGACCGAATCCGACTATGGAGACATCGTGACAGTCTTCACCTTTTTCTACGGAGCCAGCACATTATTCGTAGGCTACATCATTGATAAGGTTGGTACGAAGCTGGGCTACATCGGTTCCATTCTGGTCTGGAGTCTGGCGGCTATGGTACACGCGCTGGCCGGTAGTACCGCTGGGTTCATGGTCGCTCGCGCCTTACTGGGCATCGGCGAAGCGGGTAACTTCCCAGCATCGATCAAAACTGTGGCCGAATGGTTTCCCAAGAAAGAACGGGCACTGGCGGTCGGTATTTTCAATTCAGGGGCTAACGTCGGGGCCGTTATCGCACCGGCGATTGTGCCAGCTATTGCGCTGGCGGCTGGCTGGCAGACTGCATTCATTGCAACTGGCGCTCTGGGCTTTGTCTGGATCGTGGCTTGGTGGCTGATGTATGACGTGCCGACCCGGCATCCGCGTGTGAGTCCGGCGGAACTGGCCCACATCGCCGAGGAGCCGACCATGATCGGAGATGCCAGTGCTACCGATATGAGGGCCGATGCACCCGTTGCGGGTCACTACCACATATTCGGTAACCGGGCTATCTGGGGCTTTATGGGGGGTAAGCTCCTGACCGACCCCATCTGGTGGTTTTTTCTGTTCTGGTTACCAGCGTATCTGTCCGACGTGTATCACCTCGACCTGAAAAAGCTGGGCGCTCCGCTGATCGTTATTTACCTGGCAGCTACGATTGGTAGCGTCGGGGGCGGCTTACTGTCGTCCAAACTAATTCAAAAAGGCTGGCACCCAACCCGTGCCCGGCAATACGCCATGCTGCTGTTTGCGGTGTGTGTAGTACCGGTCACCGCCATCAGTCAGGTAAACAGCATGGGCGTCGTTATTGCGATTTTATCACTGGCGGTGGCTGCGCATCAGGCGTGGTCGGCAAATATTTTTACCGTTGCCGCCGACCAGTTTCCGAAGCAGGTGCTGAGCCGGGTTGTAGGACTGGGTACGATGGCTGGTACGCTGGGCGGGGTCGTATTTCCACTGCTGGTCGGTCGGTTACTGGACCACTACAAGCAGTTAGGTCAGTTATCAGAAGGGTATTATCAACTCTTTTACATAGCTGGGGCCGC
>JAKONH010000008.1 GCA_022702045.1 Spirosomataceae bacterium | reverse complement strand
GGACAGGAAGCTACGCCAGTCTGGGCATTGACGGGGCCATTTCAACATCACATTACCGGTTGCGTGGGTTGGGCGTTCTGGAAGTATTATCAGGTTACAGGCGATAAGGAGTGGCTACGTACACGTGGCTACCCGATGCTTAAAGAAGTAGCTGAATTCTGGGCAAGCCGTGTCGAGCGGGAGGGGCCGGGTAAATACCATATCAATAACGTGATCGGCGCCAATGAATGGCAGGAAAACATCGATGACAATGCCTTCACCAATGGTATGGCAAAAACCTCGTTGCAGTATGCCATACAGGCCGCCCAAACGCTTGGCATAACGCCTGATCCCGACTGGAAGCTCGTCGCTGATAACATTCCTATCCTGAAATTCCCGGATGGAGTGACCAAAGAGAACCGGACGTATGACGGTGTACAAATCAAACAGGCCGACGTAAATCTGCTGGCTTATCCGCTGCACATCGTTACCGACGAAGCGGCCCGTCGCGATCTGGATTACTATAGCCCCCGGTATTCACCCGAAGGCCCCGCCATGGGCTGGTCGGTACTCTCGACGCTAAACGCTCGCTTTGGTAACATAGATAAGGCATACGAGTGGTTTACCAGGAGCTATAAGCCAAACGAAGTTCCGCCTTTTGGGGTGATGGCTGAAACGGCGGGTGGTACCAATCCTTACTTCGCCACGGGGGCTGGGGGCATGCTACAGTCAGTGCTTAATGGCTTCGGCGGACTGGAGATCACCGATTCTGGTATTGTCCAGCAGAAAGCCCGATTGCCCAAGCAGTGGAAATCACTGACCATAAAAGGGTTCGGACCGCAGAGGAAAACCGTTAGCGTTCGTTAAAAAAGAAGCGGCTGGAGTCAGACTCCAGCCGCTTCTTTTTTTTAAGAGTTAGTTAGGTTGGTAGGAAAACTACCACTGCGCCATTGGCAATTGTGCCGACTGCAGTTCAAGATTCACTTCTTTAGCCTGGCTGGCCATGCGGTTCAGCGCGATGTATATCGTTTTCACAGCGCTTTCAACACGTTTCCAGCCTTCTTCGCTCCGTAGATCGATACTGATCATCGTACGGTCATTCTGTGCCATGATCGTCAGGTAGTTCATAGCGCCCAGTATGATGGCTGAAATGGCTTGCGTATCGGCACCCTTAACGAATGACAACTGCTCAACCAGCCGAGTCATTTCTTCATCCTGTGCGCGGGCCGTCGTTTCGGCAATCGAGTCATTCTCGATAACACTGGCTTTCAATACTTCGCGGGCTGCTTTAAACGTACGGAAATACCGATACGTCTGAATCACCTGCCGGTACCATATGCGGGCTACGTCGGAATCATGCAGCGGGCGAATCTGGTCCAGAACTGCCGGGTTGAATACCGGGAAGAGCTTGCCCATTTTCACGTAATATTCCATTAGTCCCTCCATGCCGCCGAAATAGCGGTAGATTAGGACTTTGCTGACATTAGCTTTTTCAGCCACCCGGTTTACACCTACGCCTTCTAGACCCCGTTCAGCAATGACTTCTTCAAGAGCTTCTACGATACGTTGGGTCGTCTTCGCGCGGTTCCGCCTGACCTTCTCGTCCTTCTCCATACAACGACAATGAATTAAATATTCAGAACTTTATAGTACTGTGACGTAATTTGAGAAACGTGGTCACATCAGGTTTTTTAAATTGTCTTCCGTATCAAATACAATTCGTACTGTACTAATGAAGACAATGTTACTACTTAAACGAGTCTGGGATGATTGCTTGTATATATATCTGGGCAACACTGCGATAAATTTTTCGCTAACAGCTTCATCTTTAGCGTAACTATAGCAATGAATCGGTTACCAGTAAGCAGACTGATTAGTAACAACTTATGAACAGATCGTTAACCGCACCAGTTGGTGCTGGCAAGCTTGGCCTGCCAGCGTGTAGTTCATGTATCGCGTTATGGTGACACAATGTTTACTGGCTACACGTAGACAATAAATGCCGTCAAAAAGCTTATGGTGCTAATAGATAACAGCTAGTAAGAAAAAATAAAAAAAGCCGCTAAATTCACATTTAGCGGCTTTGCTGTTGCCCGAGAAGGATTCGAACCTCCACAAACAGAACCAAAATCTGTCGTCCTACCCTTAGACGATCGGGCAATTGCGAGTGCAAATGTAGGGTGATTCGGCAGGTAAATGCAAGCTTGTGTCGAAAAAAAATAGCCAGAAAGAGCGAAATAATCCCTTTCTGGCTGATAATCAGGTTGAATTCTTTAAATAGCTCGCGCCGGGATCGTTGAGTTTATCTTTTTGATTAGTCCCTGCAACACTTTACCTGGGCCGCACTCAATAAATTCGGTGGAGCCATCGGCGATCATACGCTCAACCGACTGTGTCCAGCGAACCGGAGCCGTGAGCTGGGCAATCAGATTCGCTTTGATTTCGGCTGGATCCGTATGCGGAAGCGCATCGACATTTTGATAAATCGGGCAGCGTGGTGCCTGGAAAGCCATGTTCGTTACGGCTTCGGCAAATTCCGCGCGGGCAGGTTCCATGAAAGGTGAGTGAAACGCGCCACCTACCGTTAAGGACAACACACGCCGTGCACCGGCTGCAGTAAGCTGTTCACCCGCTAGCCGGATGCCCTCAAGACTTCCGGAAATGACCACCTGACCGGGGCAGTTGTAGTTTGCCGGAATAATGATTTCATCCGTGATACCAGCGCAAATGCGCTCGATTACGTCGTCAGCCAGGTTGGTTACAGCCGCCATCCCCGACGGAGCCAGTTCGCAGGCCCGCTGCATAGCCGTCGCCCGGATCGAGGCCAGTCGAAGTCCGTCGGCAAACGACAAAGCACCGGCAGCTGTCAGTGCCGACAGTTCACCTAGTGAATGACCTGCCACCATATCTGGCGCGAATGACTCGGTAGTCAGGGCAAGCGCTACACTGTGCAGGAAGATAGCTGGTTGGGTATAGATCGTTTGTTTGAGTTCGTCCTCAGTACCATCAAACATGATGCGTGTCAGGTCGTAGCCAAGAATGTCGTTGGCCTGATCGAAGAGTTGTTTGATGGCAGGTGAGGCTGCGTACAGGTCGTGACCCATACCAGGCGATTGAGACCCCTGCCCTGGGAATACGTATGCTTTCATAAATAAAAATAAGGTTCGCTACTCTGTTTTAAGCACGTTATGCCGGTAGCGTGTGTTCTTTTTACAAAGGAACGGGCCTTTTCGACTTAATTCAACATCATCCTCTTGTTGCGACGATTGTCGATAGAAACTAGAAAGCTGTCTATAGATAAAGGAGGGTTTGGCTGCTTGCACACAAAACCGTCCGTGTCAGGCAGCACGCAAACATTTCCGACGAACGGCCTGTTGGGAAATCAGTTTTAAACGAGGTAATTCGGTGATTGGACAGGGTCTAAATACTTGCCTAAATGAAAAGGCAAAGTTGTTTGCGTGGGGTTTGTGAAGTAGTTTTGATGCGCCGTAAACCACGGCTTTTTTTCTAATTTTCCCACTTAATTTTCGTGTCGTTTTTTATATGGTTTGGATAACGCAGGCATTGTCCAGCTCCCTCGGCCGCAAAGTAATCATGTCGCTGACGGGGCTTTTTCTGAGTTCGTTCCTGATCGTGCATATGGCCGGTAATCTGCAACTGTTCAAGGCCGACGGCGGACGGGCGTTCAACGAGTACACGTACTTCATGACGCACAATCCACTGATCATTACTGTCTCGTATTTGTTGTATACGTCGATTCTGGTTCACGCACTGATGGCGTTTATCCTGACCCGTCATAATCGTGATTCGCGTCCGGTTCAGTATGCTTACTCAAAGCCCGAAGCAAACAGCGACTGGTCATCACGGAATATGGGTATTCTGGGGACAGTCCTTCTGCTGTTCATCATCATCCACATGCGTACGTTCTGGTACGAAATGCATTTCGGTTCGGTACCTATGGCCGAATACGATGGCAAACAGTATAAAGACCTGTATGCAGTGGTGAAGGAAGCGTTCTCGCAGTGGTGGTACGTGTTGCTGTACGTGTTGTGCATGGGGGCACTGGGGTACCACCTGGCCCACGGCTTCCAGAGCGGTTTCCAGTCGTTAGGCGTTCGGCACAAGAAATACACGCCGGCCATCGAATTGATCGGTCGTTATTTCTTTGCTATCATCATTCCGCTGGCATTTGCGGCTATGCCAGTATACGTCTTCCTACAGGTTCACGGGATTATTTAATGAGCGGAAGAGCGAAACCGGGCCGCCGGTGCGGAGTGAAAGAGCGCTTCCAAACGCCAGTCACTCTTTCGCTCTCTCACTCTTTCACTCTTTAGATTATGAAACTCGAATCTAAAATTCCTGCGGGGCCGCTAGCCGAGAAATGGGCGCGGCAAAAGTTTGGTCTGAAACTGGTAAACCCGGCTAACAAACGCAAATACGATATCATCGTTGTCGGAACAGGGCTGGCGGGAGCGTCGGCAGCCGCATCGCTGGCTGAACTGGGCTATAACGTAAAAGCATTCTGTTTTCAGGACAGTCCTCGTCGGGCGCACTCGATTGCCGCGCAGGGCGGAATCAATGCTGCCAAGAACTATCAGAACGACGGCGATAGTGTATTTCGGCTGTTTTATGATACCATCAAAGGGGGCGACTACCGCGCTCGCGAAGGAAACGTGTATCGGCTGGCTGAAGTTAGCGTCAACATCATCGACCAGTGCGTAGCGCAGGGCGTACCTTTCGCGCGTGAGTACGGCGGTCTGCTGGCCAACCGGTCGTTCGGTGGTGCGCAGGTATCGCGTACGTTCTACGCCCGTGGGCAGACCGGTCAACAACTGCTGCTGGGGGCTTACTCGGCGCTGAGCCGTCAGGTGGCCAATGGTAAAGTGAAATTGTACACCCGGACCGAAATGCTGGATCTCGTTGTAGAGGGCGGCAAAGCACGGGGTATTGTAACGCGGAACCTGATCACGGGTAAGATAGAGTCACACTCAGGGCATGCTGTATTGCTGTGTACTGGTGGTTACGGTAATGTATTCTACTTATCGACAAACGCGATGGGTTCGAACGTCACGGCTGCGTGGCGCGCACACAAGAAAGGGGCTCTATTCGCTAACCCCTGCTTCACACAAATTCACCCAACCTGTATTCCGGTATCGGGCCACTACCAGTCGAAACTAACGCTGATGTCGGAGTCGCTGCGGAACGATGGTCGGGTGTGGGTACCCAAAAAACAGGAAGACTCGTTACGGATTCGGGAAGGTAAAATCAAACCGACCGATCTGCCGGAAGAAGCGCGGGATTACTTCCTGGAGCGTCGTTACCCATCGTTCGGTAATCTTGTACCGCGCGACGTAGCGTCTCGGAACGCTAAGTACGTCTGTGACGAAGGGCGTGGCGTTGCCAAAACCGGCCTAGCCGTATACCTCGATTTCGCTGATGCTATCAAGCGCGATGGACGGAAAACGATCGAAGCCAAATACGGTAACCTGTTTGAAATGTATGAAAAAATCACCGGCGAGAACCCGTACGAACTGCCGATGATGATTTATCCTGCCGTACACTACACTATGGGCGGTCTCTGGGTTGACTACAACCTGATGACGACCGTACCGGGTTGCTACGCGCTGGGTGAAGCGAACTTCTCGGACCACGGTGCGAACCGGCTCGGTGCATCGGCCCTGATGCAGGGATTGGCTGATGGTTATTTCGTGATCCCGTACACGGTTGGTGACTACCTGGCTACGATCGGTCCCGCCGATAAGATTGCGGTCGATTCGCCGGTGTTCAAGGAAGCAGAGAAGAAAGTACACGATACGGTGCAGCAACTGCTGTCGATTAAAGGTGATCGGCCTGTCGATGATTTCCACCGCGATCTGGGCCACATCATGTGGGAATATTGCGGCATGTCGCGTAACGCAGAAGGCCTGAAAATTGCCAAACAGAAAATCCAGCAGCTGAAAAAAGACTTCTGGACGAATGTGAAGGTGCTGGGTGATTCGGAAGAAATTAACCAGGCGCTGGAGCAGGCATCACGTGTAGCCGACTTTATCGAACTGGGTGAACTGATGGTCGACGATGCGCTGAACCGGGAAGAATCGTGTGGCGGCCACTTCCGTGAAGAACACCAGACTGAAGACGGTGAAGCCCTGCGCGACGACGAAAACTTCACGTACGTGGCAGCCTGGGAGTTTCAGGGTGAGAACCAGCCTGAACTGCTCAATAAGGAAGTGCTGGAGTTTGAAAACGTGAAACTGACACAGCGGAGTTATAAGTAGTT
>JAKONH010000005.1 GCA_022702045.1 Spirosomataceae bacterium | reverse complement strand
CTGTCGACAGCAGGGCTACCAGGCTGCTGACTGATGCGCCTAGTACTTTGCGAATGCCGATCTCCTTGACACGCTGTTCGGCGGAGAAGGCCGCTAACCCAAACAGGCCTAAACAGGAGATCAGGATGGCCAGCATGCCAAAGTAATTGATGAGTACACTGACCTGTTGCTCGCGGTGATACAGCTTTTCGTAAGCTTCGTCCAGAAAGTGGTAGCTGAATGGATAATCTTTATTAAACTGCTTGACTAGCTGTTCCAGATCCGCCAGGGCCTGGGTGGTTTGCCCGGCGCGTGGTTTTACCAGCAGATACTGCGCGCTAGGTGGCATGTACGTGATAACAAGTGGCTTGATAGGGTCATGCAGCGAACCGAGATGGAAGTCTTTCATCAAGCCGATAATTGGTCCTTTTCCAAACCAGAACGTGATGTACTTACCCACAGGTTTGTCCACATGCATCAGTCGGGCTGCTGCTTCGTTGACAAGGTAGCAGGCCGTGTCGGCGAGGGCGTTGGGCCGGAAATCGCGGCCTGCAACTAGTTTGATGCCGGTAGTTTTGATGAAGTCGTTGCCCACCGACATGGCAGATACCTCGACCAACTGCTTCTCTGGCTGACCAGACCAGTGCAGATCGGTAGTGGTGCTTTGTATGTTTAGTGGCAGGTGGGCGGTTGTCGTTGCGCTTGCTATCGACGGTCGTTGCAGTAGTTCGTGGCGCAGGGCTTCCGTTTTCTGATAGTCATTTAACTGACCTTCCAGATTCAGGTAAACGACATTGTCCCGGTCGAGACCAAGGTGTTTGGTCCGCAGGTAAGTCATCTGTCGCCCAATGACCAGCATACCGACGATCAGGAATGTCGACAGGGCGAATTGAAACACGACCAGTACCTGCCGAAGTTGGGACGGGCCTAATGTCGCCTGACGATGGCCTGCCCGAAACGCCAGTCCCTGTAAGATGCGAATAGGTTGTACGCCCGATAAAAACAGCGCCGGATAGCTTCCTGCCAGTAAACCCGTAAACAGTACCAATCCGCCAATACCCAGCCAGCGTGACGGGTCGGTGAAGTCAAGTGAAATCTGTTTGTCGAACAGGGTGTTGAAAGCTGGTAAGGTAAGCCACACCAGCGTCAGCGCTAGCCCGGCTGCCAACAGACTTAAGAGCGTAGATTCGCTCAGGAATTGACCCACCAGGGCGATTCGTCGGGCGCCGATCACTTTTCTGACGCCGACTTCCCGGGCCCGTTTGGCACTGCGGGCCGTACTCAGATTCATAAAATTGATGCAGGCAATCAGCAGGATAAATAACGCTACTATCCCAAAAATTCGGACGTATTCGACCTGTCCACCTACCGCTACGCCGTTTTTGTAGTCGCCCCAGAGATGCATGTCCGTGATTGGTTGCAGAATGATCTGCTCCTTATTATCGAACGTGGCGTACCGGCGAAACATACCTTTCATGGCGGCCTCCGCCTGCCGGGCCGTGGTGGCCGGTTGTAGGCGCAGGTAGGTCTGCACCGCGTTGAACCCCCACTGTGTTTGCCATTCTTCTTCCTGCGCCTTGAAATTGACAAGCCAGTCGAACTGAAGCGTGCTGGTGGCCGGTAGATTTTTCAGGACGGCCCCCACAATAAAGCGTTTGTTGTTGTCGAGTTGCAGCGACTGTCCCACGGCCTGCCCATTCGGGAAATAAATCTCGGCCAGTCGTTGACTGATCACGATCTGATTTTGGCTGGCAAGAGCGGACTTGGGGTTGCCCGATACAGTGGCGAGGGTAAACACATCGAAGAAGCCAGCCGATGCGTATTGTCCCTGCTCTTTTGCCACCCGATCACCTACCCGGATCAGTCGTTCTGAGGGCCACGTGAGCTTCGTAACAGCAGCCACCTGCGGGACATCCCGGGTAATGGCTTCCGTTAACGGACCAGGTGTTGCAAACGACGTTTGCCGCTCCCCACCCCGGAAGTTGGTGTTCACCCGTACATAATGAATTCGGGCATGATCGGGCAGAAATCGGTCGTAGCTCAACTCGTCGTATACCCACAAACCAACAAGCAGACTACAGGCCATACCCAGCGCCAGCCCGACAATGTTAATGGTTGAAAAAGCTTTGTTGCGCAGCAGATTCCGCCAGGCAATTTTAAAGTAGTTGCGTAGCATGGTTGTAGGGGTTTAGTCTGTAGAGCCGTGAGATCATACGGCTCATTTCGGCAAGCGATCGTGGCTTGTGCGTTTCTGCGCGTAAGTGCTGATTTTGTTGGCCTTGACCCATCCGGGTGCTGAGCCGCAAAGGGTTGCCGCGCCACGGTGTCCGTACCAGCGGCCATCGTGGCGCGGACCGGGCTCTACTCGGAACGCAACGACTTGACGGGGTTGACCAGCGCGGCCCGTATACTTTGGTAGCTTACTGTCGCCAGCGCGACTACTACCGATATCGAGGCAGCAAAGGCGAAAATCCACCACGGTAGGGTATCCCGATATACAAAGCTATTCAACCATTTGTCGAGCGCCAGCCAGGCAAGCGGTGACGCCAGTACCAGCGCGATCAATACCAGCTTGAGAAAATCCGTAGACAGTAAACCGACGATGCTGGCGACGGAGGCACCGAGCACTTTGCGTACACCAATCTCCTTAGTGCGTTGTTCGGCTGTGAAAGCCGCCAGCCCAAACAGACCCAGGCACGAGATCAGCACGGCCAGGATACCGAAGTAGTTGACTAACTCCTGTACCTGCTGCTCACTTCGGTAGAGTTTTTCGTAGGCTTCGTCCAGAAAGTGATAGGTGAACGGATAGTTAGGATTGAATGACTTTGTCAATCCTTCCAGCTCTGCTAACGCCTGCTGCGTTTGACCGGGTCGGGTCTTAACCAGTAAATAGCTGGTGTTTAGTGGCGTATAGGTCAGAATCAGCGGATTGATCGCCTGGTGTAAGGAGTTGATATGGAAGTTCTTCATTACACCAACGATGCGCCCCTTTCCGTACCAAAACGTTACTTCCTTACCAACAGGATCGCGCATGCCCATCAGTTTGGCTGTGGCTTCATTGATGAGGTAATTCGAGGAGTCGGCTGGACTATCGGCGCGAAAGTCCCGGCCAGCAACCAGTTTAATATTCATCGTCTTCACAAAGTTGCTACCGACAGACATGGCCGCAACATTGGTTGCCAGGCCAGGGTCCTTACCTGGCCACTGCAGGTCGCCCGACGTGCTCTGTATATCGATTGGCAGCATGTTCGCCGTCGAGACAGAACCAACCGACGGCAACTGACTAACGGATCGGCGAACGATATCCAGCTTTTTGTCGCTGTCCAGCTCACCTTCCAGCGGAATCGAGATAACATTTTCCCGGTCAAGACCCAAGTTATGCGTACGGAAAAATTTCATTTGCCGACTGACGGCCAGCATGCCTATGATCAGAAACATCGACAGGCCAAACTGAAACACCACCAGCGTCCGGCGGAACAGAGCTGGCCCACTACCGGCCTGTAAACGCCCTTTCAGAATACGAATGGGTTGAAGACCCGACAAAAACAAGGCCGGGTAACTGCCCGATACGAAGCCGGTCACCAGTACCAGACCGGCAAGGAGTTCCCATAATACAGGTTCGGTCAGGCTAAGCGTCAGTTGCTTGTCGAATAGCGTATTGAATGTCGGTAGCGTCATGCGGACCAGAACCAGCGACAGAATGATCGCCAGCAAACTCGTCAGTATCGACTCACTCATGAACTGACCGATCAGCGAGGAACGTAGCGCACCGACGACCTTACGTACACCCACTTCTTTCGCGCGGATGGCTGAGCGGGCCGTGGCCAGATTCATGAAGTTGATGCAAGCCACCAGCAGGATGAACAGGGCGACGACGGCAAAAATGCGGACGTACTCGATACGACCGCCAACCACCTTGCCATTCTTGTAGTCTCTGTATAAATGTAGATCCGTAAGGGGCTGTAAAATCGTGATATTCTCGCTGTGCTCTTTTGGGGCATGCCGTTTGTAGAGTGGCTTCATCGACGCTTCTGCCTGTGTCTGTGTGGCGCTGGCGTTGAGACGCGCGTAGGTCATGAAGGAGTTGTTGCCCCACTTTGTCTGCCAGTCCTGCTCCTGCACTTTCCAGTTGACGATCCAGTCGAACTGGATCGTCGATGCGGTCGGCAGATTGTCGACAACCGCGCCGACGACGTAGAATTTATCGTTATTGAGTTGCAGCGTTTTGCCCAGCGCTTGTCCATTCGGGAAAAACTTTTCCGCTAGTTTCCGGGAAACAATAATCTGATTCGTCTGGGCCAATGCCGCTTTCGGGTTACCCTGTAAGGCAGGCATGTCGAACACATCGAAAAAGGCGCTCGTGGCGAAATGACCAAATTCCTTGGCTTTTCGGTCGCCGACTTTAATTAGGTAATCGCGTCCCCAGTCCGTTTTTGTGACAGCATCTACTTCCGGTACATCGTTGGCAATGGCTTCCTGCAAGGGCCCCGGCGTAACGAAGTTGGTATTGATTTCGCCCTGATATTCCGACTGAAACCGTACGAAGTAAATGTTTTTCGCATTAGGCCAAAAGCGGTCGTAGCTCAGCTCGTCGCGTACCCACAAGCCAATCAGTAACGCACAGGCCATGCCCAGCGCGAGACCGAATACATTGATGCCGGAATACAGTTTGTGCTTGAGTAAGCTGCGAATCGCGATTTTGATGTAGTTGCGAAGCATTGTATCTTTTGGTTAGCTTAAAAACGTCGTTTCATGTACTTCCCACCATTGACTCCGCCGTCCCTCGCCCGTGAAGATCAGGGCGTTTGGGCACCAGCCGACCATCAGCGCGTCATCGCAAAGCTCACAACTGGACTAGGCGTGCTTTTCTATCATCAGAAAGCTATTCTACTGGAACCGTTGCCAGAGACAATGCTCGATGAGGCAAAAGCGAGTATGCTACCCGACCTCTCGCTCGTTGCCAACACAACTGATCAAACCCCCATCATCATCGACGTATGCAAGAGCAAGGGGCAGAAAGACGACGTGCAGAAAGTGGGTTCGGCTAACTGATGAAGACTTATACGGTCTTCTCGAAGGCTTCATTTACGATTACAAAACGAAGACCTGGCTACGGTACAAAAAGGCGACGGTGGCCCAACGACCGAATCCTTGTTTTCCGACGTTCTCAACCTCAATTTGAATCAGTTTCTCTGCTTGTCTGAACCGCCGGGTGGCCCCGTGTGATTCGTCTGATTGTGGTGATGGGCTGTGATTTTTCGTCAATCAAAGTAATCAGTCGAATCATAGTTCAAGATTGTCTGGACTGTGATTTTTCGACTCATAATCAATCAGTGAAATCACAAAAATTACAGCTCACGACAATTACACGTGGAAATTTTCGGTGACGACTTTTCCGTCGAACAGGTTGGCGATCCGGTGGGCGAAACCCGCGTCGTAGGGGGAGTGTGTAACCATGATGATCGTGGTGCCTTCGTCGTTCAGTTCACCCAGCAGTTTCATCACTTCCTCCCCGTTTTTCGAATCGAGGTTACCCGTCGGTTCATCGGCCAGTATCAGCTTGGGTTTCGCCACGACAGCCCGTGCAATAGCTGTCCGCTGTTGCTGACCGCCCGACAACTGCTGCGGGAAGTGATTCCGACGGTGCATGATGCTCATCCGCTCCAGCGTGTCCTCCACCCGTTTCTTCCGCTCGTCGGCGGGGGTTTTTAGATACAAAAGGGGCAGCTCGACGTTTTCATAGACCGTCAGTTCGTCGATGAG
>JAKONH010000629.1 GCA_022702045.1 Spirosomataceae bacterium | reverse complement strand
AAGGTATTTACTGGCAGAACCCGCGCAACAGTCAGTTTGAGAAAATGGATTTCTGGTTTCGGCTGGTTCCGTGGGAGGTCATCGCCGATGAAGAGCCGGATCTGATTGAGATACTTACCGACATTGTCAGGAAGCGGCACGCGCTGATTCTCAACCCGGCTTATACGCTGTTATTCCAGTCGAAATACATTCTGAAAGTTCTGTGGGAGCTGTACCCCAATCATCCGCTGCTGCTTGAAACCGACGCCAAACCGTTGGCGGGTAAAGCGTGTGTCGAGAAAGTCGTGTTTGGACGCGAAGGGGCCAATGTCCGTGTGCTGAACGCCGACGGTAGCGTTCGCAACGCTGTCGACGGCGACTACGATGAGTATCCGAAGATCTACCAGGAATACATCGACTTCCCGGAAGACAGCGAAGGGCGTCGGTACCAGGCGGGGGTGTTCTACGCCGGTGCTGCCTGCGGACTTGGCTTCCGGCGGGGTGGTACCATCCTCGACAACACCGCCAGCTTCGTTGGGCATGTGGTAGAATAGGGTTTACGGTTTTGGGTATACAGTTTACGGTGGCTGACACCAGAGGGCTTGCGCGTCAGCCACCGTAAACTGTATACCGAAAACTGTTAACCGTTACGTTTCCCATGCGCGTGTCGCTCCGTGAAGCGGGCACGCTGTTCGGGTGTCATGGCGTTGAGTCGGGCCTGCCGCTTGTCGTGGTGGGCTTTTTTGAACGCTTCGCGCTCAGCGGGCGACATGCGCGCCAGTTTTTCTTTTAGCTGGGCATGGTGGGCCGCCCGCTCCTCAGGCGACTGTTTCGGCTTCACTTTGTAGACGCCTGTCTGGTGTTGTGCATACGCGCCAACCGATAAAAATAGACCTAGTAGGGCAACGAAAACTGATTTGGTGTTCATGGTTTTTGTGTTGTTGTGTGTAGTAAATCGCTTGACTTTGCCGGTTTGACGCGGCTGGTCGGGCTGGGTTTAAAGGCGTAGCTTGCACCTATGGCGGAATGCCGGAATCAGGTGGCTGAATTGACTAAAATTGTAAACGAAAGGCACATGCTTTATAAAGCGGGGTTGTACATACAGGCGCTCGTGTACATCGTTGCCGGAATCAACCATTTCGTGCGACCACGAATGTATATGGCTATTATACCGCCGTATCTGCCCGCGCATCAGTTGCTGGTTGACCTGAGTGGTATTGCCGAGATTGTGCTGGGACTAGGGTTACTGCTGCCAGCAACGCGTACCTGGTCTGCCTGGGGGCTCATTCTACTACTGATAGCCGTATTTCCCGCGAATGTGTACATGACAACGGCTGATCAGTTTGCGCAGATACCCGATTGTATACGCTGGGTGCGGCTTCCGGTGCAGGGCTTGTTGATCTGGTGGGCGTATCGGTACACCCGGTAGCCGACACCACCAAACTATTCCGTGTTCCGGCAGTTGAGTAAGCGGACAGACAATAGTCCTAATCGTACGATTACTTGAACTCAACGCACCCAAAACATGCTTAAAAATCAATGTGTTATCGCCTTGTGCACGTTGCTGCTAACCGCGTCATCACTATTCGCGCAGCAGGATACGCTGCAGGCTAGTGGAAAGGCAACCGGACAGTCGATGCTGGCTAGTATGCAGGGTAAGCCTGATTATACGACTATCCTGCAAATCTTGAACGAGTCGGGACTTGATAAACAGGCTAACCCGGCCGGTCCGTACACGATCTTTGTGCCGAACAACGGTGCCTTTTATGAATTGGGTGATGCTACGCTGAAGGGGTTGCTGCTACCTTCCAGCAAGAAACGGCTTTCGCGCATACTGGCTTACCACGTTATCCGGGGCAGCTACACATCGGACAAACTGCGCGACGGACAAACACTGACAAACGTGCTGGGGCAGATACTGGTCGTGCACAAGCAAGGGGACAACATCACAATCGCCGACGGACGTGGTACGGTCGCTGACGTAATTGAACGCGATATTCGGGCTACCAACGGCGTTATTTACACGATCAACAAAGTATTGGAAAAGAATCTTCCGCAAGCCGACGTTCGATAAAGAGCCGGGCTCTGCCAGGTGAGTCCGATCACATAACCAGTCACCATAGCAAGCAGGCATGCCGCAACCGACAGACAAGCAGCCATCACCCGAGGAACAACCGTCATTTTACCAGCGTGTGCTGTCAGTAATTGATCAGCGTATCGTTCGATCGTTGTACTCCGCGCGTGTTCGGCGAACGGTACTGCAAAGCCTGCCTTTCTGGATTGCATCGTTGCTGACGGGGGTTGTAGCGGTTGCGTACGAGCGGGTGTTTGTCTGGGCGGAAGAAACCAGCTTTGCTTGGCTACGCGCACAACCTCTGCTAGCTTTCTTGATTACCCCGCTAGCTTTTTTAGTCGCCTGGCTGCTGTGTCGACAATTGGCACCAGCTGCACGGGGGAGTGGTATTCCGCAGGTGATGGCCGCTATCGAATTGTCGACACCTGTTAATTATCGCAAAACGGGTTGGCTGCTTGGCATGCGCGTAGCCATTGTAAAGGTGCTAAATAGCGTCGTGCTGTTGCTGGGTGGCGGTGTCATCGGGCGTGAAGGCCCAACCATACAGATTTCAGCGGCTATTTTTCGGGCGATCAACCGGCTACAACCGGTTGGATGGCCACAACTGTCGCGGCAGATTGCCCTCATTACGGGGGGCGCAGCTGGGTTGGCGGCTGCGTTCAATACGCCCCTTGGCGGTATCGTGTTTGTGGTCGAAGAACTCACGCAGACGCACATCACTCATTTCCGGACAGCGGTCTTTACAGCCGTCATCATTGCGGGGCTAACGGCACAGGGACTGCTAGGTCCGTACTTATATTTGGGCTATCCGAGTGTAGTGATGTCGGGTGGTATGGTCTGGCTGGGGATTGGAACCGTTGCTGTCGTCTGTGGCATAGCGGGCGCTCTGTTTGCCAAATCACTCCTCTGGCTTAATGGTTACCGGAAACAGTTTCGTACGGTGGTTGCGCAGGCAGGCTGGGTAGTAGTCTGTGGCCTGCTGTTGGGCGGATTGGCGTACTGGATTGGGGCTGATGCTGTTGGAACGGGTAAACCGATCATCAACCGGCTGTTGTTTCAACAAAACTACCACACACCCTGGTATCTGGCCGCCGTGCGCTGGGTCGGTATGGCGCTGAGTTACAGCAGTGGAGCCGCCGGCGGTATTTTTGCAACGTCACTAAGCGTCGGGTCGATTATGGGTGATGGCATTGCCCAACTCATTCGCATTCCCAATACCGATCACAATCTGATTGTACTGGTCAGCATGGTTAGCTTTCTGACTGGCGTCGTGCGGTCGCCATTTACGGCTGCTATCCTCGTACTGGAAATGACCGACCGGCATTCCGTTATTTTTCAATTGTTGCTGGGCGGTATGCTGGCACAGGGAGCCGCGTCGCTCGTTGATCCAGAGTCGTTCTACGAACACCTGAAAGCGGGTTTTCTCAGTGAAGCATTAGCACGGCAACCGAACGCTGCGTCTGCAGCAGCCGTCAGGCCATAAACACTTATAAGCCTTCCAGTTAGTATGAAATGGTATTGGTTATTCGCTCCATTTAGCCTGGTAGCGCTGCTGACACAGGCACAGGTGACCACAGATTCTGTGCAGGTCGATGGGAACTGGCGCACCTTCCACTTCAACAAGCCGGCAGCAACGGCTACACCAACCGGGCTGGTCTTTGTACTGCACGGGTCGGGCGGAGATGGGCTGGGCATGATGAAACAAACGACGGCCATGGAGCAGCAGACAGTTATCGACGGACTACTGGCTGTCTACCCCGATGGCTACAAACGCTACTGGAACGAATGCCGCAAAGCATCGCCCGCTGAAGCAAACCGGATCGACGTTAATGAACAGGGCTTCTTCGCAGCGATGATCCAGTATTTCCAGAAAAAATATGCCGTCAATAAACGACAGGTGTTCGTTGTCGGTACATCAGGTGGCGGGCATATGGCCTACAAACTAGCGCTGACCATGCCTGCTGCGTTCCGGGCGGTAACGGCCATTATCGCCAACCTACCCGATTCGACCAACATGGACTGCGTCGCATCGGGAAAAGCCGTACCGATTATGATTGTCAACGGTACCGACGATAGCGTCAACCCGTACAACGGGGGAGAGGTAGACCTGGGTCCGAATATGAAGATGGGCCGCGTGCGCTCGACTGAACAAACGCTGAACTACTGGGCTAGCCTGGCTCGCTACAAGGGAAAGCCAACGATGGAAAAATTACCAGATACCGACCCTGGTGATGGCCGTACGATTGAGCGATATACGTACAAAGCAAAGAATCAACCCGAGGTTGTACTGCTGAAGGTTATTGGCGGTAAGCACGATTACCCGAAAGACATCGACGTGCACCTGGAAGCGCTCCGCTTTTTCCAACGGCAGGGTAAATAAGCGTGGGGTTCTTTTCTCGCTGGACTACTAAACCTTGGCTATAGTGTCGGGACTGGCGTCCTAAACCCGATACCACTACCAAGATAGTGTCACTCACTGATGCGTAACACATTCTCGTCTTCCAGTGGTGTCAGGTTCCCGGCCTGATACACTCGCGTCAGCCAGAAGCATTGCCTGAAAGCGTGTTGGGTTACGTACCCGACACCACTGGAAAAGGGCCAGACTGAGAGTTACTATCGGTGTGACACCCGAAACACTACTTTTTCCCCGGGTCGTTGCCCCAGTTTTTAAGCGAGTATTCCCAATCGCTGCCTTCGACCTCTTTTGGGCGCTGTGCGCTGTGCCGTTTAATGTAGCCGACCACCTTCTGCATGTGCTTGTAGTCGTCGTCGGTCAGGTCACCCTTTTTCTTCTCTTTGATTTCGATAATGCGCTCGCCCGATTTGTGCCCGGTCGATTCGCCACCGTCTTTCTTCTGGCCGACCGATTTCGACTCATCGGTGTTCAGCCACTTTTTGATCTCTGAAGCCGACATGTTCACCAGGCCCTTAAACTCGTCGTAGATATCTTTTTTATCGCCGTCGTTCATGGCTGTCCGGATTAGGCGTTTTCCACTTCGCTTTGTAGCTTCAAAACCAGTTGCTTGTCGTCCTGCTCGATAACTAGTGCCGGATCGTCGTCAGTACCTTTGCGCTTGATTTTCTTGCCGTCGATCGTCTTCTCAACTTCCTCTTTGTGGACTTCAACGACCTTGCCTTCGGCATGGCTCTTACCCCACTTCCACTTTACGGTTGTGCCTTTCTTGATCATCTCGTTGAGTTGGTTGATTGAGATGGCCTAACCGGCTGAGTCAGCGAATTGTTTGTGTGCTACTTGTCTCGGGTAGCATCTTGCTGTCGTTGGGAAAAAGGACAAACTAATGGTACAGAACGGGTTGTGATAAAGCCCTAAAAACGCTAGCTGTTGTAGCGTCGGATGTAATCGCTGGGCGACAGACCGGTGATCGTCTTGAACTGTCGGTTAAAGTTCGACAGGTTTGTAAAGCCGCAGATATAGGCCGTCTGACTAATACTCTGCTTTGACTCCCGAAGATGGCGGCAGGCGTGTTCAATACGGACTTCGTTGAGTAGCGTTGAAAAGGTTTTTCGCGTGTGCTGGCGGAAAAAACGACAAAACGCCCCCGGTGTCAGGCTGGCAATATTGGCCACGTCGTCGAGCGTGATCTGTGTGTGGTACTGCTCCAGGATGTACGAAAACACGCGTTCCAGCCGCCGGTGGTCGTCAGGACGTTGGGGTTGGACATAGGCCGTCACCGACAGCACCTCTCGGTTGGGTTGCGCGGCCAGTTCGTCCAGTACGTGCAGTAAAGTCAGCAATTGTTCAAAAGGGCGCTGGCCCGGCAGATTGTCAAACTGACTGATCAGCGCCGGGTTGTTCGATGAACGCAACCGAACGCCGTGCTGCGACTCCGCCAGTAGCTGCCGCAGGTGCAACGTTTCCGGTAAGTTTAATACCCCCGCTTCCATCTGCTCCGGCCGGAACAGCACCGATACGGCTACCGACTGACGTACTGATTCTGGCTGGTAATAATCGGGGTCACTGCGTAGCACGTGCGGGAGGTTCGGGCCAAGCATCAGCACGTCGCCAGGCGCAAACCGGTCGATTTTATCCCCTACGATCAGCGTCCCTTCGCCTTCCTGAATCAGCGTCAGCTGAATCTCGGGGTGAAAATGCAGGTGACCGTAAAAGTGAGGCATCCGATCCTGTTCGATACGAAACGAACGGTCGTCAATCGTCGGCACTTTGAACAGGAGCGGTTTCATGGTGTAAGTTTTGCGTAAATATACTCAATAATTACTTTTTTCTGGTGAAAATAGTATTAAAGTCAGCGCATGAACAGTTATTGATAAAAGTCGATCAATGCTAATTTTGATACGTTAAATTCAACCAATAAACTGTTACAACCATGCACGTACCTGTCC
>JAKONH010000606.1 GCA_022702045.1 Spirosomataceae bacterium | reverse complement strand
TAAATTTCGTGATGATTTTTTCGCACATCCTCTCCAGTTCGATACTGGCTGGTACTGGCTTCGGCGTGTTCTGGCGCTTTTTTCAGCAGGTACCCTTCTTCAATCGGCTGCTGTGGGGATTCTTCTTCCTGACAGTCTCGCTTGGGGCTATCATCGGCGTCTTTCATTACACAGGTTCAGAATCACTGGAACCCCTGCATCAATCGATGCGCATACTGGCGGACAGCCTGGGCATTTTCTGCACTGTCGTCGCCACCTGGGGACTGCTCAACCGAACCACGTATAGTCAACGTGGCTTTCTGCTGACGGTTGTTCCGGGGGTTGCGTTATTCGTTGCGCTGCTACTACCTGAGGTGCGAGTCTTTACGCCAATCGTCCCCTCACTGGGTATTCTATTGCTGATGCTGATGGCGGTGCATGCGCTATTGCAACGTAACAAACGAGGACTTTGGATTGTGCTGGCCGCTATGATGATGGGGCTAGCTACCAAAGCACCCGCCTTTACTAACGTCATGAGCCCGATCGATTTCGACCACTACGCCAACGCCTTAGCGCTTTGGTTTTTTGGTAAGTCAGCCCAGCCACGGTAAACGATCGGCCGACCTTGTGAGAGCAGCACAAACCATATCGGTGTACAATCGGTTTCCAGACCACCATATTGCGACACAACGTTATGAACACGGCTCAACTCATGCACGACCCGGTACAAACGGCCAAGGCGGCCAAGCTTTTGTACGTCAGTGATACGATTCCAGGCATCAACCGAAAAAAATCAGGCGACCATTTTACGTATACCGACGCCAAGGGGGAACCCATTGACGATGAGGATACGCTAAGCCGTATTCGGAGTATGGCGCTTCCACCCGCCTGGGAACGAGTCTGGATAAGCCCGAAATCAAATAGTCACTTACAGGCTACTGGTATTGATACGAAGAATCGTAAGCAGTATCGGTATCACGCGGCCTGGAATGCTATTCGCAGCGAGACAAAGTTTTTCCGAATGACATCCTTTGGCGAAGCACTACCTAAGCTTCGGGCTCGTCTGGCTAAAGATCTGAAACAGCGTGTGCTGAATCGCGAAAAAGTGATTGCCATCGCGCTCAGCGTAATGGAACAGACTTTGATTCGCGTTGGTAACGCAGCCTACGAAAAAGAGTATGGATCATATGGTCTGACAACGTTGAAAGACCGGCACGTTAAAGCTGACGGCAGTGAGGTCCGGTTCAGTTTCAAGGGCAAGAAGGGAATCTTTCACGACATCACGCTGCATGACCCACGTTTGGCAAAGCTGGTAAAAGATTGTCGCGACATTCCCGGCAAGGAGTTGTTTCAATATTTCGACGCGGAGGGCAACCGACACCCAATCGACTCCGGGATGGTCAACGAATATCTGCAGGAAACGATGGGCGATGAATTCTCGGCCAAGGATTTCCGCACCTGGGCCGGTACCGTCAACGCACTGCGCTTACTGGTTGAGCTGGAGCCTTGTGAGAGCGAAAAAGAGCTAAAGAAGAACGTCAACACGATTCTCGACGAGGTATCGCACACGCTTGGTAACACCCGCACGGTTTGCCGGAAGCACTACGTCCACCCGCAGATTCTGGAAGCGTACGAATGCCGCGACCTGAACCCGTACATTAAAAACAAAGGCCATTATCGGCAGGCAAGCCCCAATGGTCTTGACGGTGTTGAGAAACTACTGCTGAAGTTTCTGAGCGATCAGGTAAAACGTACCGTTAAGAAAGCCACTCGAACAAAGGCAACGGCTTAGTCTTCCCGGTTCGTTGTACACCATTTCGACTCACCGCAGTGTTGGCAGACGGGTGCCTCGACGGGTTTGTCGAATCGCTCGACATAGCCGCAGGTGTAGCAGGCATACGTACCGGGTTTGTCAAGTCGCCCGGTACGCCTGTCCAGTTCCCGAGGCATGATCGGCAGGCCGGCAAGAACCTCGTGTTCCTTGAACTGGAAAATGCTGAGCTGTCCGTTAGGTTCCATGATTGCCGTTTTAACCTGACCGAGATTCGCGATGCTCTCCACGCGCAGGCCCGCAAAAAGTTCTTCACGGGTCATGTCCTCGTTTTTCAGATTTTTAACCAGCACCCGGCCATTTTCGACGACGTATGTTGGTTTACCTTCCAGTACGTTCCGGACTTTCCCGTAATGATCGCTGAGGTAAGTCGCCAGCTTGTAGCAGCCCATCATCACGATAAAAACGACCACGGCGCTGCTCAGTGGAACATCGTCGTAGAACATCGGGTCGCCAGCCGCCGAGCCCAGCCCAATAACCAGCACAAGCTCGTAAATAGATAGTTGGCGCACCTCGCGTTTTCCCGACACGGTCAGCGCCGTCAGCAGGATGACGAACATAAATACCGTTCGGAAAGCCACTTCCCCCAAAAACGTCCAGGGTAACTCCTTAATCAGAATACGGTGCCAGTCGAAAACCTCAATGGGCTGCTGCATAATCGGCCTTACGAACGGTTTTCCGGTGCATTATCTTTTCTAACTTTCATGCTGCGCTTGAGAGCCCATTCTTCCGCGCGAGCGGTGGCAATAGCGATCGCTTTAGCATCATCGTTGCCATCAGCCAGCAGCGCATTGGCAATGTCGATGGCCTTGTTGCGAACCGGGGCCATGAAGTATTTCAGCGAGTCGGGATAATCCGTCCGGGTGTAAGGCATGATCGAGAACCAGTTGGTTACTTCTACTAACCAACTAATTCACCGTGTGTTTATCATCGTTCGCTCGCGCTATTGAACCAGCGCCTGCGAAATGGTACTGCTAAGCCGTAGCAGCTCAATTTCAGCCGCCTTGGCGTTGAATTCGGCGTCGATCAGCCGAGTCTGCGCATCGATCAGCGTACGCTGCACATCGCGAAATTCAACGAAGGTCGAGTTACCGATCCGGTAACGGTCGTATGCGATATCGACGTTCTGATTGGCCAGTTGATTGTTTAACACTTCCAGATTCAGCAGTTTCAGGCTGTTGCGGTACAACTGGTATGTCTGTGTCAGGGCCGTCTGCAATTGCAGCCGCTGATTGCTTTCCTGGTCGCGGGCAATGATTGTGTTCACTCTGGCATTCTGAATCTGCCGCTTCAGGTTAAAGCCGTTGAAAATGGGAATGGTAGCCGTAAGCAAGTACGTCAGCGCGCTTGTGCGGCCAGTACGAATACCAAAACCACCTTGATTGTCAACAAACTGGTAGTTATAACCTGTCTGTGCGGTCACTAACGGCAGTTGCTGGGAATTCGCCAGTCGAATACCGATGTCCGTGATGGTGCGGTTCAGCACGGCGGTGGCCAGCAACGGGTTATTGTTGGCCAGCGATTCTTCCAGTGCCTGAAACTGGAGGTTGGTGTTGACCAAAATAGTATCCCGTATGGCAAACTCCGTCTGTGGGTCGCGAACGAGCAGCGTGTTCAATGTGACTTTGGCATCACGGAGAAACTGCTCCTGCTGAATGACGGCGGCACTGTCGGCATTGTAATCGACCTGGGCGCTCAGGAAATCTACTTTCGAGCGGGTACCCACTTCATACGTTGCCCGTGCCAGTTCGAGCCGTTCGCGGGACACGTTGAGTGCCTGATTGAAGGCAATCAGCCGCTGTAACTGCCGAATCACGTCGTAATAGGTCGTTGCGACGCTGGCCAATGTAGCTTCGGCATTGGCACGGGTCGTTACGCTGGCCAGCTTCAGCAGTTGTTGTAACTGATTGTAGGTAGCAGATCGGGCATAGCCATTAAATATGGTGTAGTTAATGTTTACACCAAGATTTGTCGTCCGGTTAAAAATACCATTGGCTTCCTGGGGCGGTCGTAACCCATCGAGATAGGTTTGGTAGAAGCTCTGTAGCCCGCCATTTGAGTTGAGGTTGCCCGTCAGACTTGGTAAATAGCCGGCGTTACCCCGCGTAAAATTGTTGCGGGCAATCTGCTCCTGCGATCGATTGATGCGAATCTGATAGTTCGTTTCGATTGCCTGACTGGCAGCCTGTGCCAACGTAATCGGATCACCGGTTTGCGGAATCGTCGCTACCGTAAAGGCCCGCTGACGGGCGCGTTGAACCGCATTATCAGCATTAGTAATTTTTTGAGCAACGAGTGCGATAGGGAGGAATAGGAGAAAAACGCAACTGCCGAGTTTCATTGACGGAGAGTTAAAACTAGCTTTAACCTCAAAAATACGAGATTATCAGATTGCCGGGCGGTTTATCGCTTTCACGTATCTTACGTTTTTTACCCGTCAACACAACATGAAACACGTCACCGCTCGCTTTCTACCCCTCTGCGCCTGTTGGCTGATGGCCTGCAGCAGTCAAAAATCGGCTGATCTGCTCGTCACCAACGCCCGCGTTTATACCGCCGACTCAACGTTTTCGACGGCCAATGCCTTTGTTGTGAAAGACGGTACGTTTCTGGCCGTGGGGAAAGCCGACGAGCTACGAAAGCAATACAAAGCCGACAGCATGGTCGATCTGGGCGGGGCACCCGTCTATCCGGGCTTCTATGACCCGCATAGCCACTTTCTGGGTTTAGGGCAGGTTCTCGATCAGGCCGACCTCGTCGGAGCAGAGTCGTACGACGACGTGATTGCCCGGCTCAAAACGTTCTACCAGCAACACCCGCAGGTGCTGTGGCTGACAGGGCGCGGCTGGGATCAGAACGACTGGGCGGACAAGCAATTCCCGACTAAAGAAAAACTGGATGCTGCTTTCCCGAACATACCCGTGGCGCTGATGCGAGTAGATGGCCATGCGTTGCTGGTCAACTCGAAAGCGCTGCGCCTGGCACAGATTACCGCCGGTTCGCGGCTGGCCGGTGGTGAGGTAGTGCTGCAGAACGGGCAACCATCCGGTGTACTGGTCGACAATGCCATGCAGCTGGTTCGACGGGTGCTCCCCCAGCCCACCCTCGCCGACAAAGCCCGGATGCTGAAAGCCGCCGAGCGCGTTTGCGTGTCGCTGGGTCTGACTACGGTTTCCGACGCGGGCATTAGCCCCGCTGAAATTGACTTGATCGACAGTCTGCATAAAGCGAGACAATTGAAAATTAGGGACTATGCCATGGTCAGTCTGGGCGAGCCAAATCTGAACCTGTACCTCAAAAAAGGCCCCTTTCAGACCGACCGGCTAACCGTAAAGTCGTTCAAGCTGTATGCCGACGGCGCACTGGGATCCCGCGGTGCCTGCCTGCGAAAACCCTATACCGACCGGCCACAAACAAGCGGCTTTTTGCTGTTAGCCCCCGATGAACTGGCACGTGTGACGGAGTTACTGTATAAATCCGGCTTTCAGGCCAACACCCACTGCATCGGTGACTCGGCTAACCACCTGATGCTCGAACTATACGGCAAATTACTGAAAGGCAAAAACAACCGTCGCTGGCGTATCGAGCACGCCCAGGTCGTTTCGCCGGAAGACATAGCCAAATTTGGTCAGTACTCCATTATACCCTCCGTTCAGCCTACGCACGCAACCTCAGACATGTACTGGGCCACCGACCGGCTTGGGCCCGTGCGTGTAAAGGGTGCTTATGCGTTCAACGATCTGATGAAGCAACTAGGTGTCATTGCGTTTGGTAGCGACTTCCCGGTCGAAGCGCCCAATCCCCTGTTCGGTTTTCACGCGGCCGTCACCCGGCAAGATGCCAAAAATTTCCCCTCAGCCGGTTACCAGATGGAGAATGCTGTCGACCGCCGGTCGGCTTTGCTGGCGATGACTCGCTGGGCGGCTTATGCCTGTTTTGACGATCAGCTGCGTGGTAGTATTACCCCTGGCAAACAAGCTGATTTCGTCGTACTTGACCACGATATTATGACCGTTTCAAACGAACAACTACGTGATACGAAAGTCCGGCAAACCTGGATCAACGGCGAAAAAGTTTTTGGCACTAGTCTGAAATAGATGCAGACATATCGATTCGTTATTAGTAACACTAAATTCACAATTACCTTATAGGGTTTGGATTGACAAAGGGGGACGTATGACGTATTTTGCGCGTTATTAGCTCTCTAGCCACCCATGTATCTTACCACACCTACCTACGCCGATCCGGCGTTACCATCCCCCTATCAATCCTATAAACTTGCATCTTCTCCATCCATTATATTCCTGTTCATCATTACTCTGGCGTTTGGCCTGCGCGTTTATAAGTCAGGTGTTCACGGTATTTATCTGGACGAGAAGCTGACGCTGGTTTGTACGCAGGGGGTCGTCTACGAGGGATCCAATCAGCACGATGTATTTTTCACGCCGGGCAAGCCGTATTTCACGCCCGTCGAGTTCTGGAAGCCAAAAACGCTGAACGACTATAACGAAGCCATTATCCGAAGTGACATCAGCAACAGCCCGGCTTACACGGCTATGTTATCAGCCTGGATTGATGTGTTTGGAATCAGTGATTTTTCCATCCGATTTCCATCCGTGCTGTTCAGTACACTGATCGTAGTCCTGATCTACATGCTGGTCAGACGATACATGCAGTCGGAGCTAATAGCCCTGCTATGTGCTTTTCTGGCTGCGATCGAACCGTTTTTCATTGCCTACAGTCACATGGCTCGCAGCTACTGCACGACCATTTTTATGTCGTTGCTGGCGACCTACCTGTTTCTGTGCATCCTCGACCGACGGGCGGCAGGAAAACAACCGATAAGTTTGTATATCGGCTACGGCCTGGCCTTTGCCCTCACACTATTGGGCCACTATCTGGGCGCGCTGGTCTTCGTCTGCCATGGCCTATATGTGCTGTTTTATATCCGCGACTGGCGCACCTACGTCGGGTTGGCTATCACCGGTGCCGCGGCATTCCTGGCGATCCTGCCCTGGTTTGTCGTCGGCGGAGGTAAGTACGTATTTGGGACGATGGCTTATCAGGCTCAGTTCTATAAGAAGCTGGCCGATACAAATCCGTTCAACAACGGCTTTGGGCTCATTCTACCGGCTACAATAGTCAATGTGTTCCGCCGGATGGAATTGATCGTCGCCGATCTGTTTTTGCTTTCTAACGGCGTTACTAGCGAGACCCTGGGTTTTCGCAATCTGCTCGTCGCGACGGTCACGGGCCTGCTGGCAACGGGTCTGGTATACCGATTCAACCGACAGGAAACGACACCTTCCTGGGTGAAAGCAGTGGTTCCGCTTTCGTTAGTTCTGGGCTATTTGGTCTGCAAAATCCACTCACCACGACTCATCGTGGCCGCAGCATTGCCGCTTCTGCTGTTCATGGCTTATCGGGCGTTCAACTCGTTTACCAAGCAGTCCATACATCGTTTTATAGTGCTGATGGGCTTGCTGACAATCGTGCCGACACTATTTATCGTTGTTATGGCCTTCCGCAACGGACACACCTACGGCATCACGCAGCGCTATACCAGCTTCTCGTTTCCGTACGCAATTGTGCTGGTGGGTATGACCGTGTGGCAAATTTTTCGTGAGCCGGCTTACGTACGCTGGACGTTGTGTGCCGTACTACTGCTTCAGCTCGGCTACG
>JAKONH010000604.1 GCA_022702045.1 Spirosomataceae bacterium | reverse complement strand
CTGTCCCAGTCAGCCATACACCGGCTTATCGTCTCGGATTCACTGCTGCGAACGCATGTCTACAATCTGGCAGCTGATAGCCTGCAGGGCCGTCGAACGGGTACGCTCGGTCAGCGCCGGGCGGCTGCTTACTGCCAACGCGCGCTACGGGCAAATCATCTGGTACCTATTTTCAAGCTGGATTCTGTTCAAACATCATACCGGCAGACGTTCCCCATACTTTTCACCAATGTGGCCACGTTTGGCAATCTGCTTGGTAGCAGCCGGCAAGCACCGACCACCTACCGACAAGCCGAATTAGCCGACGGACCGTTATCACGGCAGGACAGTAGTCGAACGTTGTTTGGTATCAATCTGGGGGGGGGGCTGCCTGGCCTTGATTTAAAAAAGGAGATTATCGTCGTGTCGGCGCATTACGATCATATAGGAGCCTCCGGCGGACTTGTTTATCATGGGGCGGATGACAACGCGTCGGGAACGGCAGCTGTGCTGGGCGTAGCAGCCATTTTCGACAGCCTGGCGCGAACAGGCCTTCGTAGTCGGCGGACGGTCCTGTTCGTACTATTTTCCGGTGAAGAAGACGGCCTGCTTGGGTCAGCCTATTTTGTTGCCCATCCGCCTGCTTCCCTGGGTCAATTCATGTGCGTGCTCAATGCCGATATGGTCGGGCGGGTTGACAATGATCACAAACAAACCCCTGATTATTGCTACGTATTGACAGACGACAACGGGGGTAGCCTGAAAAAAACGCTGGAACAGATCAATTCCCAAACGGTACGACTAGCGTTGAATCAGGGGGGATACAACACGGTTGAAGACCCCGAACAGTTTTTTCGCCGTTCCGATCAGTACAGCTTTGCCCGGCTTGGCATCCCAGTTCTTTTTTTCACCAACGGCTCGCACAGCGACTATCACCGGCCCACCGACACAGCCAAACGTATTCGGTATGACGTGTTACAAAAACGGGCGACGCTGCTATTTCAAACGGTTTGGGCACTGGCAAATCCGAATCCCTGATTTCACGGAGCTCAGTCAAAAAATGGGTAAGCGGCTTTTTTCCCGAAGCGTGGTCCCTTACTTTAGCCGTTCGTATAGTCCATCTTTTTTTCACTCTCAACCGGCCGTCATCGGTAACTGCTTAGACAGATTTTACCAATCAGGGCGGCTTTTTTCGACATGAACCAAGACATTAGCCACGAAAACATTGGCCGTCAGTTGGAAGACGAAGCTAACAAAATACAGGATCGTCAGATCGAACAACAGTTCCGGGACGCGTTCCTTCAGTTAGACCCTAACATTAATCTCGCAGCCGTTACGATCGTTAGTGATATTGCCAACGACAATCTGATGATCGACGGAGTCGACGACGACCTTATTGATCGCGCCGTTGAGATTGTGCGCGGAGAGCACGATACCGCTGAGGTATAAAAGAGTAAGTACCGGGTTAGATTACGTACTTGTGTAATCTAACCCGGTACTTACTCTTTATAGTCAATTAAATTTACTGCTTCACCTGTACGGGCAAGTCTTCCAGCTGCGCATAACTCAGTTTCCAGCTTCCGTCGGTCGCTTTTTTCCAGAGCAGCATATAGTTACCCTCACCATAGCCAGCTTTTTCGCCGGCTACCTGTGGCAGAACGTCGACCGAGAAGGTTCCCGCTTCGTAGGCAGTCTGCGTATCATTTACCGAGCTGATCACGCTGGTTTTCAAACTCTTCGTGGTAGGCATCGTCGCATTTACCCACTTCTCGGTCACCTCAGATTTGCCTTTATAGTGCACTTCTCCCTGAACGAAGTCGACATCATCAGCCAGCATCCCGGTTACCTTACCGGCGTCTTTACTGTTCCAGGCGCCTATAAACTGCTGGTTCAGCGACTGAACATTCGCTGAGTCTTCCTGCTTGTTGCAGCCCGTCAGGACCGCGCTAACAAGCAGGGTGTAGATCATCGTTTTCATAACCGTGTTGATTGAGTGGTGAGTGTTTGTTTTTCGTGTTCACAATTTACCGTTAGCTGTCGAGCATAACGGTAAATCGTGAATACAGAAGACGGTGAACTAAAAAGAGTTACCAGCTCCGGCGAAGGTATTGCGACGACGCATACGGCGTATTCGGCTGACCGTAAGCAGGGTTGGGTAAGAATGATGCGGCAATCACTTCCGTCGAAGAAGCCAGTGCCATCGGTGCTGCGGCAGCAGCAACCGCCACTGGTACGGTTGAGGCTACACCAAGGCCGTGCTTAGGTTTCTCGCGGGCGGCAATGCGCTCACGCTCGGCGGCTGCATTAGCTGCGGCCTCGCGCGAACGTTGCTCTTCGGCGGCCCGATTCGCGGCTGCAACACGAGCTGCTTCTTTCTTATTCTTATTGTCCTTGCGTTTACCGATAGCGTACCCAGCAGCGCCACCAACGGCCCCGCCAATCAGGCCGCCAACCAGTCGGTTCCGCTTATTGATGATAGCCCCAGCAGCGCCACCAACCCCAGCTCCAATAGCCGTTCCTTTTGCCTGTGGACTCCAGCGACGGCGGTTCTGCGCCTGCACGGATTGAGCAAGAGTCAGAATGGTGAGCAAAACAAGTACGGCAGAAATTTGAATCGTTTTCATTGTCTTATCTCGATTAGGTTAAACATTGTAACGTGACTAAGACAGCAAACGTCATGTATGGTTTAGTCAACATGCTTGATCAATCGAGCCAAATTAACGTATCTACCTGGTGGATTGTTTATAGCAAACGCTCGTCGTAGCTACCTTCCACCCACTGATTTGGCCATGACAATAAAGGTCAGTGGTTGCGCAGGAACACCAAATCGAGGGTCATCCGGAAACGGTTTTGTCACCCCAGTCGATTGGTAGCCACGCCGTTCGTACCATGCAATCAATTCGTGTCGCTGCGAAATAACCGTCATCGTAACAGTCTGGCAACCAACGTTTCTTGCTACTTCTTCAGCGACCCCAAGCAGCCGTTTACCAATGCCTTCTGTCTGGCAATCAGGCGACACCGTCAGCATACCCAGGTACAATTCAGCTTCCTTTCGCTCCAGGTAGACGCAGCCCAGCAGACGCCCTTCTGCGCGGTAAGTTAGAATCTGAGCCTGCGGATTCGCCAGCGATTCGTACAGATCAGCTTCGGTGGTTCGAAGTCCACTGAGCAAATCAGCTTCGGTTGTCCAGCCCTTTCGTGAGCTATCACCCCGGTAGGCACTATTGACCAGTTGGTTTAGCTCCGGAACGTCAGCTATCGTTGCGGAACCGATTGTCGGATCTGTCATGTCAGGAAGTATACGCTTTCAGATAGGTCGCCATTTCAGTCTGTAGCGCCTGGGCTTCGGCCCGCGCCCGATCGGCAAAATCAGTGCCGCCCGACGCATATAGGATACTTCGCGAGGCATTGACCAGCAATCCACCCGCTTTAGTGAGACCGCAACGCGACACATCGGCCAAGCTACCACCCTGCGCCCCAACGCCCGGCACGAGCAGAAAATGATCAGGCGCGATGGCCCGGATTCGTCCGAACACCTCGGCCTGCGTAGCACCAACGACAAACATCAGCCGGTCGGCATCGGCCCAGGTTTTGGCCGTCTGAATGACCGTCTCGAATAGTTCACTAGCACCATCAGGATCGGTGGGTAACCGCTGAAAGTCGGCGCTACCCGCATTGGAGGTTAGGGCCAGCAGAATCACCCATTTACCGGGGTAATCAAGGAAGGGTGTCACGGAATCATGGCCCATGTAGGGCGCAACCGTTACCGAATCGAAGTTAAGCCCGGCAGCCGACGGGTCGAAAAAGGCACGGGCGTAGAGCCCCGATGTGTTGCCAATGTCACCTCGCTTGGCGTCGGCAATTGTAAAACAGTCATCAGGGATGTAATCGAGTGTTCTTTGCAGGCTCTCCCACCCTTTCGGTCCCTGCGCTTCGTAGAACGCAATATTCGGTTTGTATGCCACAGCAACATCGGCGGTTACGTCAATAATTGCTTTGTTGAAGGCGAACACCGGATCGGGTTCGGAAAGTAGGTGGGCAGGCAGTTTGCGCGGGTCGGTATCGAGACCGACGCACAGATAGGATTGCTTTTTGAAAATCTGATGGCTCAGTTCGTCAAACGTCATGGGCAGTGGGCAACAGATCGGGTTGTAAATATCTCGCAAAGGTAGACGGTCAGGCATGGCCTGCGTACTTTTTTGTAGTTTTGTCCGGTAACATCATTTTTACCAAACTCGTAGGTCACATACATTTTTCTACTATGCAAGTTCGGCACACCGCCATCGATGGCCTGATTGAACTGATTCCCCGCGTATTTGAAGACGAACGCGGTTACTTTTTTGAGTCGTACAATAAGCCTTTGTTTGTGTCGCTCGGCCTGCCGATGGATTTCGTGCAGGACAATCAGTCCTTTTCGGTAAAGGGAGTATTACGGGGGCTACACATGCAGACCGAGCCCTTCGCTCAAGGCAAACTGGTCCGGGTGTCCAGTGGTCAGGTACTCGACATTGCCGTCGATCTGCGGCCCGACTCGCCTACCTTCGGCCAGTACGAAACTTTCCTGTTGGATGCCAAACTGGCCAATATGGCGTATATCCCGGAAGGCTTTGCGCACGGTTTCGTAGCCCTCGAAGACAGCATTTTTACGTATAAGTGCACGAATGTGTACAACAAAGCGTCGGAGTCGGGGATTATCTGGAACGACCCCGACCTGAACATCGACTGGGGCGTTAAAGACCCGCTCGTTTCCGATAAAGATCAGCAGCTACTTACCCTGCGCGAAGTATTTCCGCATGTAGCTATGTAGTTTTCGGTTTACGGTATTCAGTTTACGGTGGCTGACGCACAGTCGTGTAGCCACTGTAAACCTATTTCTCATACATCTCTTCCAGTACCTTCCGCCCTACTTTGCGGGCCGATAGCGGATTTTGGCCGGTTACGAGCCGGTCGTCGACTTCGATATGGGTCAGGAACGGAATCAGGCCTTTGCTGTACAGGCAGTTCTTCTCCCGTAGCTTATCTTCCAATAGAAATGGCACCTGATCATCGAGCCGGGCTATTTTTTCTTCCACGTTGGAAAAACCCGTAAGCTGCCGATTGG
>JAKONH010000492.1 GCA_022702045.1 Spirosomataceae bacterium | reverse complement strand
CTGCTTTGCACATCGCTTCTTTGGCAGCAGACGAAATGCCCAGCGGATTTTCGTTGGCTAATAGCCGCGCCCGCAGCTTGTTCATCTTTGAAAATGGATCGTCGGTGAAGCTGAACTCATTGACGAACGTAGGCGCGAGCGGAGCCGCTACGTGCCTGGTTTCAGCGGCAGAAAAGCGGCTCAGGCCAAGCCCTGCCGTTAACAGACCACTGGCACGTAGCCAGTCTCGACGCGATAGTTGTGACGACATAAATCGTGCTTTTTGATGTATTTGTAGATGAAATTTACTTATTCTTCGTAAAGAACTGTATATCAACTCCTTTTTGTGAAAGTACGACAGATTACGTAAAAATCAGGCAATAAACCTGATAAGCACAGTTAATTTATTTGGCCAATTTAGCAATATACCAAATCGTACAGTAGCTTATTTTCAGTGTATAAGTAAAATCTATCGCCTTCCTAATAAACTCCCTATAATCATAGCCAGCGTGCTGATAAGCAGTCCCCACATCATGGGCGAGTAATCGGTGTTGATCCATAGACATAACAACCACACCAGTAAGCCCAACCCCATCGACCATAAGCAACCTGTCATCGTTGCCCGTTTCCAGTATATACCTGCCGTTAACGGCACAAACAGCGACACCAGACTAAAGGCTGACGATTCGCCAACCAGATCGAAAATATTCGTGTTGCGGGCGGTACTTATCCAGACGCAGATTAGTGTGATAACGACAATGGTCCAGCGGATTGTTCTTAGCAGTTCCGCATCACTTAGACTCGGTCGAAAGTAACGGACTACGTTTTCACCAAACACGGTAGCCGGTGCCAGAATAGCGCCACTCGACACACTCAGAATAGCTGACGTGACGGCTCCGAAGAAGAGAATTTGAAGTGGTAGACTCCCGTGCCGCATCACCATATTTGGAATAATCAGTTGATTGTCGGCCGGTAAATCGGGATGAAGCATACGGGCACTAAGAGCGATAAACAACGGTAGCATGGCAACTGTAAGGTACAATCCAGACGCTAGATACGACGCCCGGACAGACGTGCCTTCGGTCTTAGCTGCCATTACGCGCTGAAAAATGTCCTGCTGCGGAATCGATCCCAGCCCGATAGTGAACCAGGCAGCTAGGTAGGCTACCCAGTCGCGGGTCGTGTTATGCGGTAGAAACCGAAAAAAATCGGGTGGTGACTGCTTCTGTATGACTGACCAACCGCCTGTATCCTGCCATAGAATAACAGCCAGAATTACTAGAGCAACAATGATGATGAGGTTGTGAAAAAAGTCGGTAATTGAAATCGACCACATCCCTCCCAGCAACGTGTAGGCCATCACGACAGCCGCGCTTCCCACCACACAGTACTCGCGTGGGAAACCGGTAACAACATTGAGCACGATACCAATCGCTACCAGTTGAGCCGCTATCCAGCTAAAATACGAGGGGATAATCAGAACGGCTGACAGCAGTTCAGCCGGGCGACCGAAGCGGATACGGAAATAATCGCAAAAGGTGGTGATACGAAGGCGGTAGAGCGGCCGGGCAAAGAAAGCGCCGACCAGAAACAGGCACAGCGCCGACCCAAACGGTTCTTCGATGATGGCCAGGACGCCCCCCTCGACAAACATAGCCGGTGCGCCCATGATTGTCTCAGACCCAAACCAGGTTGCAAACGTAACCGATGCTGCCAGTGCCAACGGCAATCGACGTCCCGCCAGCACGAAATCCTGCGAGGTCGTCACCCGACGGGCTGCCCACGCGCCGACAGCTACGTTCGACAACAGATACAGAATGATACACGCAACGAGCATAGGTTCTAGTCGACACAGAGGCACAGAGAGTACAAAGATTATAATTCTGTTCATGCCATAATACACCTAAATCCCCTGGAGGGGACTTTGCTCGTGTGTGAACAAAGTCCCCTCCAGGGGATTTAGGGACGTCTTTACACTAATACCTACACGGTCTGGTGTTAGAAATAAACTTACAGCCGGATCGTTGCGGGCAGGTATTTGGCGATAAGATCTTCGTAATAAGGTCTCAGCTCACTCACGACCGGTGGCTTCGGGCTCTTTGAATACAGATCATATGGGTTGAACTTGTTCACCCATTTGAACATTTCGTGATCGTGCTCGTCGAGCAGGTGGTTGTAGGCGTGTTCGCGGTGCTGCGAATAGAACGAGTGGTACCGAATCATGTACAGAGCAGGCTCCGGCAGGTAGTTTTTCGTAATGTGGTACAGGTATTCATCGTGCCCCCACGACATATCTACGTTCTTCAGACCACAGTTTGGCTCGTACACGCCGTACTTGGTGTTGTAACGCTCGTCGTATGAATCGGGGTTGTTCACGAAATATTCGGGGTATACGATCTTATCTGAATGCTTGCAACCCACTGGGAACGTATCACCCACAACAGCCCACTGCGGTTCGCCGAACAGGCACAGAACCTTGCCCATGTCGTGCAGGAAACCCGTCAGTACAAACCAATCTGGGTGACCGTCGGCACGGATTGCTTCGGCAGTCTGTAGCAAGTGTTGCAGTTGATCGAGGTCGGTATCTGGGTCTGAATCATCGACAAGCGTATTCAGAAATTCCATTGCTCCCCAAACGGGCAGTTCTTTCTTGTCGAACGACAG
>JAKONH010000488.1 GCA_022702045.1 Spirosomataceae bacterium | reverse complement strand
CGTACAGTTGTTTCCGCTCCAGTTGCTGCTGCACGGTAGCGTTGGCCCGGCGCAGCTGTTTTACATCGACGGGCGCAACCGGCGGAGTGGACCGCTGCCAGCTGTCCTTCAGGTCATCGAACTCAGTCATAGCGCTGGTAGAGTTTGGTCAGTTGTTGTTTGATACGGTGAATCTTCACGCGCAGGTTTCCTTCCGACACGCCCACAATCTGGGCGATCTCGGCGTACGGCTGCTCATCGAGTACGAGCGAAATAATAAGTCGGTCGATTTCGGCCAGTTGGCTGATGCATCGGTACAGTTGCTGTACGGTTTCGGCGTGGGTGTCAGGCCTGTCGGCGAGCTGTTCCTCGTACTGTGGTAACAGGGGTTCAGCCGGCCGACGCTTCGTTTGTCGCAGATGGTTCAGGCAGGTGTTGATCGCAATGCGGTATAACCACGTGTTGAGCTGCGCATGTCCCCGAAACGATGGTAGCTGTTGCCAGACCCGGATAAACGTTTCCTGCGTCAGGTCCTGCGCCTGCGCGTAGTCGCCCGTGTACCCCAGGCATAGTTTAAGAATTCGGGCGGCAAAGCGGTCGTGCAGGTTATCGAATGAGGGCGGACTGCTGGTGTCAGGCCGATTTTTCTCGTTCATTCGTTCGCCTGTTCACGTGTCAAAAAGCTGTCGATCTGCCCATATAACCAGGTTGGATCGTCATACATAATGAAGTGCTTTGAATTGGCAACGGCAATCTGCTTATTCGACAATTTCGCATACTGCCGCGTCAGGGCCTGCCGCGACAGGTTGGGATTGTTATAATACAAACTCCCCAGCACCAGCGTCGGCGACTTGATCCGGGCAAGGGCTTCGCGCAGGTCGGTCGTACACAACTCGACGTAGGTGTAGCCCAGCGTTTTCCGATCCGACAACGCCGACCAATGGGCAATCTGCCGGGCGCGGGTCATATCGCGCACCTGCATCAACATGGCCGACGTCATGCGGGCTTCGTACCCTTCGGTAGGCATACCCGCATAGAACCGAGCGACTGTTTCAGAATTAAACTGCGGGTTCCGGCGCAGCGAATCAGCCGTGACCGTCGAATCCATCAGCGCCGAAATAAACGGCACGCCATCGACGCAGATCAACGGTCCTACCCGGTCGGGAATCTGACTCGCCACCCACAGACTCATAAACGCGCCCAGACTATGGCCCATCAGAATCGGCTTGTCGAGGTGTTTGTCGCCGATGTATCGGATAAGCTGGTCGCGGACGGTTTGCAAAATGGGCTGATTGATGGGGTTGACGCCTGCATAGCCAGGCAGCGTCAGCACGTGACATTCGTAGTGCTGGTGGAGGTGGGCAACGGTTTCGCTCCAGACGTCGCCACTGCACGAATAACCGGGAATCAGTATAATAGGCTGACCGTGTCCGGCAACAGTCACGGAAAAAGCGTAGGGCTGACTGGACTGAGCGGTAACCGGCTTACTAAGCCAAAGGAAACAAAGGAGCGCGAAAGCGAGAATAAACTTCATGGCGGTAAGCGGTAAAATTAGTTCGATACGCGAAGGCCGACCGGGTGCCATTGGGGCCTTCTTACCCGTTAGAAACCGACCTGACCAATTTGTTACATGAACACCAAAAATTTCGCCTTATCACGACCGCTATAGGCAACTACCCACCACCTTTATCTATTAAATTACTATTAATTATAAAAATAAGTATACTCTTTACGATTACCTGCATTATTCTTGCCTAACAATCACTCGTAACCTACATACATAACCTATGATCACTATTCGCAACACCTGCATCGATTTACTCAATCTGAGCGTCTGGTCTTTCGTCATCGCTACGTCGGTAGCATTCACTGTCTGCATAGTACAGCTGCTTTTTTAACGGACGCTTGTCATATTTCATTTGGTGATCTAGCGTCTTCTGCCGTTCTTGCCCCGGAAACTAACGCGTACACAAGTAATGGCAACTGGGACAGTAAAATTTTTCAATGACAGTAAAGGTTTTGGTTTTATCAAACCTGACGAAGGCGGAGAAGATATCTTCGTACACGTATCGGGTACGATCGACCAGATCCGCGAGAATGACGCGGTTAGCTTTGATGTTGAGCGGGGCAAGAAAGGCCTGAACGCCGTTAACGTTAAACTAGCTTAATCGCTCGTTTCTTACCCGATCGGGGCTGGCCGGCAAGTCGAAAGAACTTGTCAGCCAGCCCCGATCTGTTTAACGGCTTATCCGCGTTTCGCTTAAAATTGGTACACGACGGCGTTGATGTTCATACCAGCCCCAACCGAAGCCAATACGACTTTATCACCCGGCTCGATGCGATGATTGTCCAGTTGACCCGCTCGTAATAAGTCGAGCAGCGTGGGAATCGTTGCTACCGAGCTGTTCCCCAACCAGTGAATCGTCATCGGCATCAGGTCCAGATCAGGACAAGGTTGATCATACAGCTTGAAGAGCCGCTCCAGAATCGCCACGTCCATCTTGTGATTAGCCTGATGAATCAGCACCTTCCTTATATCGGTCAAGGCCACTCCAGCCTTGTCCAGCGCCGTCTTGACGACAGAGGGCACATGCTGCAAGGCGAATTCGTAGAGCTTACGCCCATTCATTTTCATGAATAAATCCTGACCAGGCTCGTGCTGTGGCGCGTAGGCCGGCCCCATACCCAGCAGGTTAACATACTCGTATGCATGGGTCTGCGTATGGTGGGCCAATACGCCAGCCGACCCGTCTGACGATGCCTCCAGCACAACGGCTCCGCTGCCGTCAGCAAATAGCAGGCTATCGCGGTCGCTGGGATCAATCACGCGCGACAACGTTTCCGTGCCGATCACCAGGCACCGCCGGGCATCCCCCGAGCGAATGTAGTAGTTAGCCTGAATGAAACCCTCCAGCCAGCCAGGGCAGCCAAACGCAATGTCGTATGCTACGCAGACCGGATTCCGTATAGCCAGCCCTGCTTTAATGCGGGAGGCCAGCGACGGGACCAATGTCACCCGGTTGCTGTCAGCCGCCACATCGCCAAAATTGTGAGCCACAATGATATAATCGAGTGTTTCGGGATCGATGTTGCCATTGCTCAGCGCCTGTTGAGCAGCCAGCAGTCCCAGATCGGATGCCTGCTGATTGGCGTTAGCATAACGCCGTTCGTCAATACCCGTGATATTGCTAAACTGCTGAAGGATGGCAGCTGGGGCCTTATCGATGGGTTGTCCCTGAGACGTAAAAAATCGGGCCGCTAGAAAGTCCTGGTTTTTGACAATCCGATCCGGGATGTAGCTACCAGTAGCGGTAATAACAGACTGAATCATAATATACTGTTGGGAATAGTCATGTACGGCGAGTAAGGTAAGTATGCTGGTCGGAACCAGCCACATGACAAGCGCCCCAGGCTGGACTGAGTAATACAGTGTGATTTGCCTGAGGAACTAACCATGCATGAACAAAGCTAGTTCAGTCGCGATAAACAGACAAAGGTTGATAACGAGACCATTTTCGTTTCGTAACCCATCTGGACTGTTCCCGATCCGGCACAGTGCCTTATTATGGCTACAGTAGGTTCATACGTATTTTTCTGCTGACACTAGTGGCATCGGTAAGGAAGCGTGGCAGTCGGCCGACATAATGCGTCTTCAAGCAGAAAAGCCCGGCATTCAGCCAGGCTTTCACAGTTCTTTCCAGTGTCCGTAACGTTGATTGTACTAACCCTGTATCTATGTATGAAGCGGCTCGAAAGGCTGCGAACAATTGATATTATTGACCCATTTGCCTTTTTCGGGCTTACAGTATACCAACACAAACAAAAATTTTAACCATTGCATTATCAGACAAATAGCAGACGTCCTACATGTAGTAACCTAGGCGATCGATACCCAGTTTTGTGGGTATCGATCGCCTAGGAAGTAGCTACCCATATCATTCATCAACCAGCTACTGAATGGACCTTGAGTAGTTGACTATAGTAGGCTCGTGCTAGTTGGGCAGGTAAACGCTAAACGTAGCCCCATGCCCCGGCCGACTGGTGGCTCTGATGGCGCCCCCGTGGTTGATTACCACTTTTTCGCAGATGGCCAGCCCAATGCCCGTACCCAAGAATTCACTTTTGCCGTGCAGCCGCTGGAAAACCTGAAAAATTCGGCTGGCCTGTTTCTGTTCAAAGCCAATGCCGTTGTCTGTCACGTCGA
>JAKONH010000524.1 GCA_022702045.1 Spirosomataceae bacterium | reverse complement strand
AGCAATGGCAAAAGTATACAAGACAAATTAGGGGTTGCCGCACTCTAACCCGTGACAAACGGGTAAAATCAATAATCGACTTCCAGGTTGAGTACCTGCCGGAGTTCGTGCAGGGCTGGGTTTTTGTTTGCCATGAAGTTGTACTTGTCCTGCGAGCTATAGATCATCTTCTTGACCTCCTGTAGCGTTACCGTATGCTCCAGCTGAATCCGGCTATTCTGCAGGTGTTCGCGCAGGTATTGCAGTAGCTCGACCCGGATATCGGCCAGGTAACCAACCTGTAGCGTATTGTCCAGCGTCAGGTGTATGGTTGTGCCATCGAGGGTAAGCTGCCGGTTAAGAACAAGCTGCTCGGTTGTTGAATCCGTCTGCTGATGGCGCAGTTTGGCAAACGCTCGCCAGCATTCCTGTAGTTCGTCGAAGTCGAATGAGCGATCGGGTCGGGTCGGAGCAACGACGGCAACGATGTCTGCTTCGGTAGTCGCCTGCACCGGGCTGGCATTCAGCGACACTGTCGACCGCAGCCGGCTACTGGCCGGACGTGTCGGTAGGGTGACGGGTTGCCGGACCGCCGTAGTCGGTTGCGGGGCAGGTGTGACTGACGGGGGGGGCACCGCAACAGCTGGCTCCGCAACTGGCGACGGCGTTGCCCGGTAATCATTTACGGGCTCGCTCGTGATCGGGTGTTGCTCCGTCAGGCCGGGCTCAGGCGATGGCTGTGGACTGCCGTTTTTTTTTTCGGTCCCATCCGGCAGTTGTATACCGTTGGGAGCAGTGGCATCCGTGATGATGGGGACAGTCGGTACACTGTTCCGCGCCCCGCTGGCGGGCTGAGCGGGTATAGCGTCCCAGTCGAGTACGTTGCGCAGGTTCGCCAGTTTCATCAGCCATAACTCCGTGTGCAGTCGCTGATCTTTGGCCTGCTTGTAGTTCATGTCGCATTGCCCGCCGAGGCTGAGCGCCGACAGGAGAAACGACATGGGCGCATTAGTCGCCTGTTCGAGATACTGCTTTCGCACTGTCTCGGTCACCTGTAACAATTGCACAGTGGCAGCATCTTTCGCCACTAGCAAGTCGCGGAAATGGCGGCATAGACCCACGACGAACTGGTGTCCGTCGAATCCTTTGCGCAGAATCTCGTCGGTCGTCAACATGCTCTGAACTAGATCGCCAGCCAGCAATTGCTCCGTTAGCTTGAAGTAGTAATCGTAATCGAGGATATGCAGATTGTCGAGCACTTCCTTGTAACGAATCACCCGGTCGGCAGCAAACGTCACGTTCAGGTCGAACATCGACAGGGCGTCGCGCAGCCCACCGTCGGCTTTTTGGGCAATCAGCGCCAACGCTTCGGCTTCGGCTTCGATACCTTCTTTCTCCGCGATTTTGGCCAGATGACCGGCAATGTGTTGCGGTTGAATCCGGTTGAAGTCGAAGATCTGACAGCGCGACAGAATCGTGGGCAGAATCTTGTGCTTCTCAGTCGTCGCCAGAATGAAAATGGCGTAGCTGGGCGGCTCTTCCAGTGTCTTCAAAAACGCGTTGAACGCGGCCGACGAGAGCATGTGCACCTCGTCAATGATATAGATTTTGTATTTGCCAGACTGGGGCGGATACCGCACCTGATCGATCAGGTTGCGAATGTCCTCGACCGAGTTGTTGGAGGCTGCATCGAGTTCGTGGATATTAAACGATGCGCTCTGGTTGAAGCTGACGCATGAGTCGCAGTGGTCGCAGGCTTCGCCCTCTTCGGTCAGGTGCTGGCAGTTAATGGTCTTGGCCAGAATTCGGGCACAGGTCGTTTTGCCGACACCGCGCGGTCCGCAAAACAAGAAGGCTGAGGCTAAGTGATTGGTCCTGATGGCATTCTTGAGTGTGGTCGTGATGTGCTCCTGACCAACAACGGTGTCGAAGGTAGCGGGGCGGTACTTGCGGGCCGAAACCACGAAATTTTCCATACTCAAAGATACCGTTTCCCGGCCAGACTTCAAACCCGTTTCGACCCGTCGGACACCGTAAGGTCCGCCCGATTTGACTTATACGAGGAGGTGGCAAATCGGGCGGACCTTGCGGTATGTGATGTCCGTCGGTGGCTACTCGTCGGCGGGTGGCGTTCCCCGGAATGCGTCTTTTTTGTCGATTTTGGCCAGTTTGACGGGCCGCCCTTCCCGCGCCGACTGGTAAATCGCTTCCATAATTTTCTGGTCCTGCAGGCCTTCCTCACCGGGCGTAAAGGGCGTCTTATTGTCCTTCACGCAATCAGAAAAATGGTCCATCTCGGCCATGAAATGATTTTTCTGCCCCATGTCGTGTTCGATGACCTGATTCACCTTGCCCTGCGCCTGACTGGTCATCAGTTTGAGTCCCTGATAGGGAAATGCCGGGTCCATCTTGATCCAGCCGGTATCGGCCAGCACGCGGTAACTCTTGTCGTCGTGGTGACCGTAGCTGGTCGCGCAACTAGCCTGCACGCCACTAGGAAACGTCATTAGCCAGTTGACCTGCTCTTCGACTTCAGTGAAGCGTGGGTCGCCCGGTGTGCTGTGAATCATGGCCGATACTTCCGTGGGTTCTTCGGCTAGTACAAACCGGATTGTGTTCAGGCAGTACAACCCTACGTCGGGTAGTGAGCCGCCCCCGGCCAGGGCTTTGTTGAACCGCCAGTGTTTGGGGTTGTCAGAGTTCTGCCCGTTGTTGGCGATGATCGATTTGACCTTGCCGAACTGGTTGGCCTGTACCATCTCACGCACCTTGCGGTTGTACGGCTCGTACTGAATCCGGTAGGCGATCATCAGTTTGACGTTGGCCTGCTTACAGGCGTCGATCATCGTCTGGCATTCGGCTGCCGTGTTGGCCATTGGTTTCTCACACAGAATGTGTTTGCCGGCCTGCGCCCCCCGAACCGTGTATTCAGCATGCATGCCGTTGGGTAGCACAATGTAAATAACCTGAACGTCTTTGTTGTCTTTCAGCTTGTCATAATCGGCGTAGCTGTAGCAGTAGTCGTTCCGAACGCCATACTGTTCGGCCACCTTCTTCATTTTCTCCGGACTGCCGCTCACCAGCGCTACGATCTTCGATTTTTTGCTCATGCTCAGCGCCGGCAGAATCTCGTCGAGCGTCAAGTGACCCAGCCCGACAACGGCGTAGCCGACGCGCTGACCGGGTGGCAGGGGGGTTGGCGTCGGCGGGTTTTTCTGCTCTGTTTTTGCTTTGATCGGCTCCAGTTCGATCGGCTTGGCCGGGTCCGACGGGATGGTGGCGGGGGGCGAGACGGCCGGCAGCTTAGGAACGGGACCATTGGGCGTTGGCGTCGTCTGTGCCGTCACCGGTTGGGCGACCTGCTTAGCGCAGGAGGCCAGGGCGCTGCTCATCGCACCAATCGCCAGCCCCCGTCCGGCGGTGGCTAAAAACTGACTGCGTGACAGGCGGTTCACTGCAACCTGCTCGGTTATTGATTCAATTGGTTTCATAACGTTGTCTTGAACTGTGTCTGTCCTGAACTATGATTCTTAGTGATTACACAGATAGGCTATGATTGTTCAGATTGTCTTGAACCGCCAGGCGGCCCTGTGTGATTCGTTTGATTGATCTGAGTTCATTGATTCTGCTAACAGACAAAAATCACAGTCTATCAAATCAATCAGCGTCCATCACAGTTCAGACAATCTTGAACTGTGATGGACGCTGATTGATTTCACTAATTCTAAGAAGAAAAACACAGTCCATCACCGCAATCATAAAAATCACAGTTCAGGACACAGTACAGACAATCAGCGGTTATTGAATCGGCGAATAATCCGTCGGGATCATGTACACCGATTCGACTTTCGTTGTCAGCGAGCCGTTCTTCTCGGAGTCAGCTTTGGCCTTCACCCACCTGGCATCCTTTCTGAACTCATCAAAATGCTGTTTCCCCTCCGCTTCGCTGGGGTGCGCCAGAATATAAATCAGCTTCGACTGCCCGTCGGCATCCTTGTCTTCGGTGAGCCAGTAGGCAACGTTCGTCATGCCGTGTTTGCTGAATAGCTTGATTGTGTGGTCACGGAAGCGGCTGAGCAGGTCGGCGAGTTTACCAGATGACGGAAAGTAGGTACGCAGCTCAAACACGCGGGCAGGCGACGCTTTTTTAAGTTTGAGAGCGGGTGAGATGTCGGCTTCGGTCATGAAAATCTGGTCGACTTTCGCGACGATTTTGCCGTTAGCTTCCGTCTTGGCGACAACCGATTTCCAGTCCGGGTCGCTACCAAAGGCTTTCCACGACGCGTCGCGGGCGGCCCGGTCCGGGTAAGCCAGGATATAGATAAGCCGCTTGTCGGTCGTGTCGGTGGGGGTCCAGTAGCCGATGTTTTCCATGCCATGCTTTTCGAATAGTTTGGTCGTATACTGCCGGAACCGATCGACGATAGTAGCGTAATTACCGGGTGTCGGATGATAGATACGTACCTCGTACAGCTTCGTACCAGGTTTGGCGGGGGGCGACGCGAACGTTGCGGCAAACGTAGAAACAGCCAGCAGACCTATCGTCAGTAGGGTACTAAAACGATGCATACAATAAAGGTTTAGGAATAGGAGATATTGAAAACGAATCGGCGTGGATGCAGACAAATATACAGGGCAGATGCGCTGCTGGCTTGCAAAACAGCGGCAGAAACCTATTTTTGTCGATACCCCTCCGTTATTACTAACCATCTGACACCATGCTGCGCCGCGTTGCCCACTCTGTTTACTGGATGCACCGCTACATTGAGCGGGCTGAAAATTACGCTCGATTTATGAGCGTCAATTTCAATCTCGAACTTGATCTGCCCCCGACTGTCAATCAGCAATGGGACCCGCTGCTGATTGCAACGGCTGATAATGACCTCTTTATCGACTATTACAAGGCCGCAACGCGGGAGAATGTCATTCAGTTTATGACG